>DEUM01000057.1 GCA_002362575.1 Lachnoclostridium sp. UBA3262
TTCATTTGACACTATCATTCTTTTACATCATTGATTTTTCTCTTTCGTGCTGCATATTTTGCACCCTTGTACTTATATAACGAATGAGACGATAAAAATGTTGCAAAATAAATTATTTTTTTTTAAAAAATTCCCCTCAGCTTACCTGACCGTATCAGTTTACTAAGGGGAATTTATATTATTTTATATATGCTTAATCAGTTTTTGCATCTTTTTTCTTATACAGCTTCACTTTTCTCACAACGTAACCGTACTCTGCACTTTCATCCTTGTCTATATAAATGGTATATTTCTGCACATATCCCTTGTTCTCTCTATTATACTGTGATACAAGGCACGCGCTGGCAATCACACGGTACTTGTCCTGCTCATAGGCAATGACCTTATCCACGGGCATACTGTATGTCCTGCCTGTAATCCGGCTGGCGTTATAGACGACTGTGTCCCCGGTACGGCGGTATACATAATCCGGATAACTGCCTCCATAAGTCAGATCGTATTTGGCATTATCGCCAAATAGTTTCTTCATTTCTCCTTTTACTTTTTTCTTAATATCCGAATATTTATCTCCATATTTTACTTTTCCATCCACCTGCTGTAAATTATAGAGCGCCATAACCGTAGCCGTTCCGTCATCCCACACAAAGCTCCGGGAACGGTTCTGATAATATTTTGAGCTAAACGCCAAAAACGGCCGTATTCTCTTAGTCAATGTCTTCAGCTCCGGTTTCATCTCATCCGTCACATCCGCGGCCTCAAATGGCGGTTCCGTCGGCTCTGGCGTCGCCGTTACCTCCGGTTCAGAACTCTGCGGCTTCTGCGTTGCCTGCACTGGTCTGTCATTCTTATCATTATTCTCCGGCGCCGCTGTATTCTCTACAACTGCACCTTTCCCGAACTCCGGAAAACGAATTTTTCCCGTCCATATAAAATACGCCGCCACCACTGCCAGAATTACAACAATAATAGCTATCATGCTGCCAATCAGCGCTCTGCTGGCAAGCATACGCTGTATGACCGTCGTCTTTTGTCCGCAGTGATAGCAAAATTCATCATCGTTTCTCAATTCTGTTCCACATCTTTTACATTGCAACGAAATCACCCCTTTCCAGATTATATTTACTATAATACACGATTTCTATACGAATTTCAATTCATTTTGCATTTGTCAACCCCAGACAGACGTGTTATAATAATATTCTGGATATTGATTGGGAGGTGTGCATTTGACGAACAACAAAATTAAGGGAACCCTGCGCTCCTATCTGAGATGGCCGCTGCTTCTGGGTATTCTCTTAATTATCATGAATATACAAATTTATACCGTAAATATAAAAGCCGGCTGCATTATGACTGCGTATGTTATCGTATACCTGATTATTGCTGTCCTTTTATACTATTTTAAGCGCGGCGCCCTGCTGCACGACCTTATCGAATATTCGATGCGTTTTCACGCAACGGTCAATACACTGGCTTCGGATTTGGATATTCCACTATCCATCCTTGGGCCGGACGGACGCTGCATATGGGAAAATAAACAGTTCCACTCTATTTTTTCCAAAAATTTGAGAAAAAAATACCTGATTACCGACGCCATACCGGCGCTTACAAAAAATAATCTGCCGGAATCGACAGAGACAAACGGAGAAATGCACTTCCACAATGAAGAAACCTTTTACAAAGCGATTATCCAGCGTGTAGGTTTGGAAGATGCGCCAGAGACGGTACACGAAAATGCAAAGGAAATCGGTATTGGCGATATGCTGTATGTCGTCTTTATCTACGACGAAACAGAAATTGTACACTACATCAGGGAAAACTACGACCAGCGTCTAGATGTAGGGCTTCTATACATAGATAACTATGAAGAATCCCTCGCAACCGTGGATGATGTAAGGCGTTCCCTTTTGGCGGCGCTGATTGACCGAAAAATAAATAAATACATGCTGCGCATTGATGCCATTACACGCAAGCTGGAAAAGGACAAGTATATCTTTCTTTTTCAGCACAAATATCTGTCCCAGCTGCAGGCAGACAAGTTTTCGCTGTTAGATGAAATCCGGAATGTCAATGCCGGAGAGGGCGTATCGGTTACGATTAGTATGGGAATTGGCATACAGGCAAGCACCTTTTTGAAACGACAGGAATATTCCCGCAGTGCAATCGACCTCGCCCTTGCACGAGGCGGCGACCAAGTCGTTGTAAAAACAAAGGACAACATATTATACTATGGTGGGAAAAGTATCCAGCAGGAACGGAACACCCGCGTTAAAGCCCGCGTCAAAGCGCATGCCCTGCGGGATTCCATTGAAACCTCAGACCGTGTTATTATTATGGGTCATAATATCCCCGACGTGGATGCCGTCGGTAGCGCCGTCGGTATATACCGGCTTGCCCAGTCGCTTGGCAAGCCAGCAAAAATTGTTGTCAATCAAGTAACCTCGTCGCTGGCTCCTTTGTTAGGGCTGTTTAAAAATAACAAGGACTATCCGGAAGATTTGTTTATCAAAGGAGAAGAAGCAAAGGAATTTATCGGGAATGGCTCTGGCGTACTTCTCGTCGTAGTAGACGTAAACCGTCCTTCCTATACAGATGCGCCGGAACTGCTATCATTAGTAACCTCTCTTGTCGTGATTGACCATCACCGTCAGACAGGGGAATCTTTTGAAAATCCTACGCTATCCTATGTGGAGCCGTTTGCCTCCTCTGCCAGCGAGATGGTAGCTGAAATTTTACAGTATGCCGGAGAGGAAATCCGCTTAAAAGCAGTAGAAGCAGATGCTCTTTATTCCGGGATTATGGTTGACACCAATAACTTCATGAATAAACCTGGTGTCCGCACTTTTGAGGCAGTTGCCTTTTTGCGCCGCTCTGGCGCCGATATTATACGAATTCGAAAGATGTTCCGCTCTGACATTTCCGAGTATAAGGTTCGTGCGGAAGCCATTCAAAACACAGAGCTGTTTATGGACTCCTTTGCCATTGCATTGTGCAATGCAGATAACTGTGTATCTCCTACTATTGTCGGTGCTAAAATCGCAGATGATTTATTGGATATCAACGGGATGAAAGCAACTTTTGTATTGACTTCTTATGAAGGTAAAGTATACATCAGCGCCCGGTCAATTGACGAACTGAATGTACAGGTCGTCATGGAAAAACTGGGAGGCGGCGGTCACATCACAAGCGCCGGAGCCCAGCTTATTGACTGTACCCTTGAGGAGGGAGCCGAAAAAATCCGGCAGGTACTAACTAAAATGAAAGAAGAAGGTGATTTAGATTGAAAGTAATTTTATTACAGGACGTAAAATCATTAGGAAAAAAAGATGAAATTGTAACAGTCAGCGACGGATATGCAAGAAATTTCATTTTCAAGAAGAAGCTTGGCATTGAGGCAACCGCTAAAAACCTCAACGATTTAAAGCTCCGTCAGCAAAACGCAGATAAAATAGCAGCGGAAAATCTCGAAAAAGCAAAGGAATTTGCCAAGGAAATCGAAACGAAATCGGTGCTGGTATCAATTAAAGCCGGACAGGACGGCCGGGTATTTGGCTCTGTCTCCACAAAGGAAATTGCCGTTGCCGCAAAGGAACAGCTTAATTATGATTTAGATAAAAAGAAAATGCAGTTGAAAGAGCCAATTAAAAATATTGGTACTTATATGTTGCCGATTAAGCTCCATCCTAAAGTAACTGCCGAACTGAAAGTGATTGTGGAAGGAAAATAACAAATGGATGAAACGGTAATCAAAAGAATTATGCCTAACAATCAGGAAGCGGAGCAATCCGTAATCGGCTCTATGCTGCTGGATCAGGAGGCTGTCATTACGGCTTCTGAAATGCTCAAGGAAGATGATTTTTACAATTCCCGCTTCCGGATTTTATTTTCTTCTATCGTCAGCCTCTACCGTGAAAATAAACCGGCTGATTTGGTTACTCTTACCGAACGGCTGAAGGAGAACAATGTACCGGAAGAAGTCAGCAGCATAGAATTTATCAGCAATATTATTTCTTCTGTCCCTACCTCTGCCAATGTAAAATATTACGCAGAGATTGTACAGCAGAAGGCCTTACTCCGGGAACTCATTCGGACAACCGAAGATATTACCAACCGCTGTTATCAGGATTCCGGCGACATTAACGAGCTGATGGACGATACAGAGCGCACTGTATTTCAGATTGTGCAAAGCCGTTCTACATCAGAGGACTTTACTCCTATCAATGAAGTTGCTCTGGAAACATTGGAAAATATACAAAACGCTGCCTCCAGCAACGGCTCAATAACCGGCATTTCTACCGGTTTCCGCGATTTGGATTACCGCACAGCCGGTCTGCAGCCTTCGGATTTAATTCTGATTGCAGCAAGACCTTCGGTCGGCAAGACAGCGTTTGCACTGAATATCGCGGAATATGTGGCAATGGTAAACCATGTTCCCACCGCCATTTTTAGTCTGGAAATGTCAAAAGTCCAACTTGCCAAGCGACTTATTTCCATGAACTCAAAGGTAGATTCCCAGCACATCCGGACCGGCACATTAGAAGATGATGAATGGGCAAAAATTACGGAAAGTTCTATTATTCTTGGCGAATCTTCCCTTGTTATTGACGATACGCCGGGTATTTCCATTCAAGAGCTCCGCACAAAATGCCGCAAGCTGAAAATGGAGCGTGGCTTAGGGCTGATTATCATTGATTATCTCCAGCTTATGTCAGGAAGCGGAAGCAGAAATATTTCGCGCCAGCAGGAAATATCCGATATTTCCCGTTCTCTAAAAGCATTAGCACGTGAGGTCAATTGCCCTGTTATTGCACTCTCGCAGCTCAGCCGTGAGGTAGAAAAGCGTGAGGACAAACGTCCAATTCTTTCCGACCTCCGCGAGTCCGGTGCGATTGAGCAGGATGCGGATGTCGTTATGTTCCTCTACCGCGATGAATACTATAACAAGGACGCCTCCACACAAAAAGGTGTAACTGAAGTCATCATCGGGAAACAGCGTAATGGCCCTACCTGTACCGTAAAACTGAAATGGCTGAGCCAGTATACAAAATTTGCGAATCTTGAAATTAGTCAGGAATAAAGCCCGACTGTAAAGAACCTTAGTTCTTCAACGCGGGCTTTTCCGTTTGTCCTTTTTTTCCCCTGCCTGTCAGTTTTTGTCATGCGATTATTACCAAAACTTGTCCTCTCCTATTTTTCGTCATTTTTCTCATGCTATAATAAGGAAAACAACTACAGGAGGTAATCGTATGGATAAGATACATTACATAATTTCGGATGCTGCCAAAGAGCTCCGTGTCGAACCCCACGTTTTGCGCTACTGGGAAGAAGAATTGTCTTTACACATCCCACGAAACAAAATGGGACATCGCATTTACGGGGAAAAAGAACTTGCACTGTTTCGGCAGGTTATACAATGGAAAAGAGATGGGCTTTCTCTCAAAGAAATACAGCAAAAATGCAGTCCCTCCCCATCTCTCCCCACTCCCTCTCAAGACAGCGTTCAGGTAATCCAATACCCAAAAGATAAACCTGGCGTATCCAGTGATTTTAAAATGCAGCAGTTCAAAAAAATACTGGGCCGGATTGTAGCAGATGCCATTCGCGAAAACTCGAATGAACTGACCGCTGATATTGCCTCAAATGTATCCACAAATATAAATAAAGAATTGGACTTTCTTTTTCGGGAAAAAGAGGAATCCGATGAAAAAAGATTCCGTCACCTGGATGAGACAATCCGCAGTTATCAGCGGGCAAGACAAGAGGCTGCAGCTGCTCAGATCTCGGAAAAGAAGGCAAAAAGCCGTCACAAATTTGGTAAAAAGTAGTTGTACTTTCTTTTCTATTTCCTCTTGATTTTCATATATGGAAATGTTATAATGTGTTTACGCAAAGCGAATGGTTTTTGTTTAAAATACACAAACCTAAAAAATTTAAAAGGAGGATTTTGAAATGTTTGCAAAAATTTCAAAAAAGGTTGTAGCTGTTGCTTTAGTTGCAACTATGGCTGTAACTGCTGCCAGTGTATCTTCTGATACAACTGTTGAGGCAAAAAAAGCTAAACTTAACAAGAAAAAAGTAACAATTACTCAGGGAAATACTGTTAAATTGAAAGCTTCTGCAAAGGCTAAATGGAAATCAAGCAACACGGCTGTTGCTGCTGTTTCCAAGAAATCTGCTAAGAGCGTCAAAGTAACCGGTATTAAAAAGGGTAAGGCTACTATCACTGCTACTGTAGGTGGGAAGAAACTGAAATGTAAAGTAACTGTTAAAGCAGCTAAGAAAGGTAAAGTAATTTACAACTTGGCTAATGAGACAGGTTCTAACCCAGAAACAGGCGAAAGTTACGCTCCGCCATGTGTAAGCAACTATAAAGACTTCAAATATAGTTCTTTCTCTATTTGGCTGTGCCGCGCTACACTTTATGATCCAGCAAATGCAGGTGTTGACTACCGTGGACGTAAAATTAAAGTTGAAATCGGTATCAAGAACTCCGGTAAGCGTGACCTTCCAGAGTTAGGTGTAGCTTTCAACTATACAAAGGGTGGAACAGATGGTTCTTATCCATTTGCTCTCCATGTATCCGCTAAGAAACTTTCTAAGAAAGTTAAGGGCGACAAGCAGCACAGACATACTACCTACAAAGTACAGAAAATTAAAAAGGGTAAATCCTACAAGTGGTCATTCACATTTACCATTCCTAAGAACGCTATCAACGAAGATAAAGATGAGAAGACTGGTAAATACTATCCAATTATGATGTTCATCCCGAACTGCAAGGATAACACACCATACAAACCGGGTGATGAAGTTACTGTTAAATCTTGTAAGATTTCTCTTGCTTAATCTTTTAAGTTTAGCAAAACGCAAACATACTAAAATCTCTGGCTTTTTATAGCCAGAGATTTTTTTGTCTATTTTGTAAGTCTGTTCAGACATTCATGATAAAGTTGCTCCGTTCTCATCAAAACATCCTGAGATATTTTATCGAATTGAAACTTGCCAACTACTCGATTTGCCAACAGCCAGTCCCTCAAAAATTGTTTATCATACGATTCAGGAAAAATTCCAACTTTGTAATTCTCTGCATCCCAAAACCTGCTTGCATCGGGTGTGAAAATTTCATCTGCCAGAATCAGTTGTCCGTTCTCATCCTGTCCAAACTCAAACTTGGCATCAGCTATAATCAGCCCTCGCGAAAGAGCATATTCACTGCACGTTTTATAAAGTTCAAAACAATAATTAACAATTTTCTTTGTCCTTTCACTCCCTAACTTATTTTCAATCTCCTGCATGTCTACATATTCATCATGCCCTCTGTCATGCTTAAATGCTGGCGTACAGACGGGCTGTTCCAACTTTTGAGCCAGCCTATACCCCTCCCTCAACTTCACTCCACAAAAGCTTTCTCCTTTCTCATATGCCTCCCACATGCTTCCAAACAAATATCCCCGCACTACAAACTCATATGGCAGCATATTAAGCTTTTTTACCAAAACACTCCGACCGCTAAAATATTCTTTTTGGAAAAATGAGGGCATAGTTTCAATCCTGTCATCAATAATATGATTTGGAACAATATCTCTAGTCTTACCAAACCAAAAGTTAGATAATTGATTCAGCACTTTCCCTTTTCCCTTTATCTGTACTGGCAATATACTGTCAAAAGCTGATATTCTGTCTGTTGCTACAATAACAAGCTGCTTGTCTGATACATCATAAATCTCCCTTACCTTGCCACTATAAATTGGTTTCATTTCAGTTTCCCACTCCTTCCCTCTTTTGCGCAATCAAAGTATCCATACAATGTTTATGAGGTATGCCGCCGCTGTTGCAATCAAATATTTCTTCCCCGCACGTTTGAAAAAGCCAATCGTGATAATATCCAAATAGTTCCCCCGAACGCCATAAGTATCTTTCTTTTTCTCTCTTACAATCTTTATCTGCCGCCTGACCTATAAAAGGTTTTTCAACAAACACATTTAAAGCGTTAATTCCTCCTGTCGACGTATGCTTTTTTAAATTCTCACAAAGTTCTTTTCTTCTTTCCGGTAAAACAAAGTGAAGCATACCACTGCTAAATATAATGTCATACTCGCCATCGAACTGATAATCCAGAACATCTGCTTTAAAAAATCCAACATCAACATTATTATGCTCTGCCAACTTTTTTGCCTTTTTTATTCCTTCTCCGGAAGCATCAAAAGCGGTTACCGCATAACCACATTTTGCAAAAAAGACTGCATCTTTACCCTCTCCACACCCTATATCCAACACGCGGTAAGGCTTTACCGGTGGAAGAATCTTCATAATATCATAACAGATTTGATTTGGTAAAAGTCCCCAATAATATTCTTCCGTATTATATCTACTATCATAATCCGTTACGACACTACTATATCCCAGCAATGCGTCCACTGTCGTATTAAGTGCTTTTGCCAACTTAGGAAGCATTTCAATATCCGGGTACGCCATACCATTTTCCCATTTTGAAACTGCCTGAAAAGATATGCCGAGCACCTCTGCAAGCTGATTCTGTGTAAATCTCTGCTCTTTTCTCCTCTTACTTATTACTTCTCCGGTTTTCAAGTTGTTCATCTGATTCATATCTCCTTTCTTGACAAAACAAGTAATCTTTGCACTCTTATATTAGTATAATGGGAATGACGTTACAATAACTTATAAGGGGAATGAGATATTTAAACTCATCCTCTGGTTGAATCCCTTTTATAAAAAAACTGCGGAGGTTATTACTAATCTCCACAGTTTTATAAAGGCGACTACCAGATTTGAACTGGTGATCAGGGAGTTGCAGTCCCATGCCTTACCACTTGGCTAAGTCGCCATATTATATTTTTCTCTACAAAATAAATTGAAAGCAAAAGCCACTCTACAGTTTCTTCTATTTATACTATGCAAGTATTTTCTAAATATTGCTGACTTTTTGAAGTTAGTTTAAATGACTCCAAAATTAGTCTTCTATCTTCTTAATGACTCCAAGGGGATTTGAACCCCTGTTACCGCCGTGAAAGGGCGGTGTCTTAACCACTTGACCA
>DEUM01000037.1 GCA_002362575.1 Lachnoclostridium sp. UBA3262
CTTTGGTGCTGCCCGCAGTAATCGCTAACAGAGGTGGTGCATAAGGACCGGCGGGCGGCAACGCTACCAAAAGGCAGGTAAAAGCGACAATGCAGACAACGAGTTTTGCGAAGGGCGACGGAATGTTTTTGTAAACGAAGGAGACAATTCATTTTTCGCAGGAGTGATATCCCGGCAAGAAACAGTAGGATATCCGCCGCATAACCGCAAAGGATTAGACAATTACCCTGTGTCGAAACGGGTTCGACTTAGTATCGTCGGGCTAATCATACATGATATAAATATTGTCCTCATCCACCCCATAACGGATTGACAAGGATTGAACGAGCGCTGTGACATTTTCCGGCTTTTCCACTGTGCGCACGGTAATCTGAGTAATCCGGTTATCCGAAAACCGTATCTGACAGTTTTCTTTTGTCGTTCTGCACTGCGCCGCCACATCCTGACGGAGCTTCTGCTCAAAGCTTTTTTTCACCGACTGCTCATAACGCTTGCCAAGCATCTTGATTTCTTCCTCTGCCTGCTGTTCTCTCTGACCAGAAACTGCCTTTAAAAGAATATCCTTCATGTCGTTGTCTTTCTGAAATACAGTAAGCACCGGCGTCAATACGAGAACAATCACAATCAGCCCGGTGGCAAAGTTAAAATACTTTCGGTATTCGCTTCCCGAAAAAAGATTGGTACACAAGGTCGCCGCCAGCAAAAATACAGTGACCTTCTTCACCATGTCAAGAATCGTACTCAATGCCCTTCCCCCTTCCCCGGCGCCCATCCGCCCGGCGCTCAGGCTGAAAAATTCAAGATTATATCACGAATCCGTGCTAACGCACTCCCCGCTCGCTAACGCTCATTAAATCATATTGGTGCATACAAGGATGATAATGATTGACAGTAAAAACATCAGCGCTCCGGCAAACACATAACCGAGCAGTAATTTCCCGCTCTCCGCCGCCGCCTGCAGCGCCGCCACTACACGCTTGTCGCTGACCGGCTGTATCATAGCGCCGCCCACCCGGTACATAACAGTAAATACAAGAAGCTTCACTATGGGATAAAAGCACATTACGATGATACAGAGCAGTCCTCCGACTCCCACAGCGCTCTTAATCAGCATACCACTTCCCAGTACAGTATCTGCCAGACTTCCTAACGTATTTCCGACTCCCGGAAGCCCCTTTGCCGTCTGAAGCATAGCATTATTTTTTACCTTATCCATAACCGGCAGAAGCATGCCCTGAATACCCTGATAGCCAATCAGTACGCCAAAGAGGACTTTCATTCCCCAGCGCAAAAAGCTGTGGACAAGCTCCGCCATTTTAGAAAATCGGTTTTCTGCGAGCTGGTTTACCATGCTGAGGAGAAAATACACCTGAACCCCCGGCAGAAAGATATGTACCATCAGCATTTCAATGAGGCTGATGACGATTAACATCGTTTCATAAAAAGCAATGGAAGTTCCCGTACTGCTGCCAAGACATAGCGTAAGAGAAAATGAGGGAATCAGCGCCCGCATAAAGTCAAGCAGGTGTGTAAGCGCTTCCCCCGCCACCGTATACGCCGTATAAAAGCCTGCTGACATGGTAGCAAACAGAAATAAAAAGGTAATGTAAAATCCGGTCTCCCCAAGGTCCTTCTCTCCCACTGCCCCCGCAAAATTCATAAAAATTCCAGCAATCAGTCCAAGAGCCAGAATACGGAAAATCGTATTTTTTTGATTCTCGAACTGCCCTGCCACCTGCTCTACCCCGTGCTGCCATAAATCTTTGAGGGAAAACTCTGCCTTTCCATCTATCACATCGTTTACATAATCCTTTATGGAAAAATTATTCTCCCTGCCCTGAAACTTTTCAAACGCCTGCTGCACCTCCTCCAACGGTATACTGTCCCGCCACTCCTCCGCCGGATTCGGATTTACCTCCGAATTCTGTTTTGCCAGACAGAGTCCTCCGGGAAATAACCACAGTAGTAATATAAGAACACACCATTTTCTCATGAAAATAATTCTCCTATCGTCTGTACCAGCGCTTCCAGTACAGGCAGACTGACAATCAGCATACTGATTTTTCCGGCAAAGGCAATCTGTCCGGCGACAGCGCCATGTCCTGCGTCCCGGCACAGGCTGACAGCAAACTGCGTGAGGTATGCGATTCCTACCATTTTCAGCAGTATAGCAATATATTCCCCTTCCAGTCCGACCGACTTTTCAAAACTGCGGATTCCTTCTGTAATCACAGATATTTTTGATAAGCCATAGGAAAATATCATGAGCGCGGCGCAGACCGCCACAAAAAAACCATACTCCTTCTTAATGCTTCCGGCAGCCATTGCAAGAAATATCGAGGAGATTCCGATTAGCACGACTTTTACCATTCACACCACACCTTCCTTCTGTTTATGCCGCCAGACTATATCGAAAATAAATCCTCAATGGTCTCAAATAATTCAGATATATAGGGAATCACCCAGAACAGCACCAGAATCAACCCTGCCAGACTGACTAAAAACGCCTGCTCATCCCTGCCGGACTGTTTTAATATCTGGTTCAGTATCGTAACCAGAATTCCCACTAGTGCAATTTTAAAAATAATTGTAATCTCCATCCATTTACCCCTTCGACGATATCAGACAGGCATTATAAAATAATAATACATATCAACATCCCGCACATTGTCCCAAGTACCGGGTACAATCTTGCCCGGCTTTTTTTCTCTGCCTCGTACTCCTTCATACTCTGTTCCAGTCTGTTCAGATATAAATCCAGTATCTGTAGCTGCATCTGGGCGTCCAGATAGCCAAGAGTATCTCCTAATTCCCTCAGTTCCCTGATATCTTCCTTTCGCATTTCCCTGTCGCTGATGGTTTCCTGTAATGCCTGTGACCAGATTTTTTCGAGTCGTGCTCCCCCCTCCTCCATGCGGTCAGCGACAAGCAAAAAAAATTCTTTTACCGCTCCCCATACCCGTCCAGCCGCTTGAAAAAATGCCTGCGGAAGAGGCGTCCTTCCATATGCTATCTCTCCGCGGATGATAAGGACTGCCTTACGGCACGAAACCAAATTTTTAAAACGTCTTGTATACAGTGCGCTATACCATATACCAAGTCCCATACATCCAAGAAACACCATACACATTCCCAGCCATTTCATCCTGACATCACCTGTCCTTTCCCATTATAAACCGTTCGGATTTGCCCCGGTTTTTCTTTCTTTTCCAAAAACACAATCCGCCCAAACATTTCTTCTTCCAGCATTTTCTGCATAAGAGGTTTCTCCCGGATATGCTGCAGAGAACTGCCATGCACAGTCGCCAGTAGAGAACACCCACTTGTCAGTGCATATGTCATCGCTTCGTAGTCCTGTCTGGTTCCTATCTCATCCACCGCAATAACCTCCGGAGCCATAGAGCGAATCATCATCCGGATTCCCTCGGACTTCGGGCAGGCATCCAAAACATCGCAATACGCTCCCATATCCTTTTGCGGAACTCCGAGATAACAGCCTGCAATTTCAGAGCGCTCATCTACGACAGAAACATTTTTCCCCGAAAATGTCCTGCCCCCGGTCGCCACATTTCTCACAATGTCCCGGAGCAGGGTTGTCTTTCCGGCCCCGGGCGGCGAAACAATGAGGGTGGATAAAAAGGTGTCCCCCTCAAACAAATAGGGAATCAGCCGGTCAGCACAGCCTTTTACTTCATGCGAAATCCGTATGTTTAGGAAAGATAGGTTTCTCAGTGTACGGACCTGTCCTTCCTCCATGACAGCCTTTCCTGCCACCCCGATGCGGTGTCCTCCCGGAATGGTCAGATAACCCTTCCGTATTTCATCCTCAAACGCATAGAGGGAATAATTACTGATATATTCCAGAATTTCCCTGAACTCCTTCCGGCTCACAACCTGTCCATTCTGATTCGGCGATAACTTCCTTCCCTGCCATGTCAGCACCAGCTCTTTCCCGCTCCGTATATGGATTTCCTGCAGACTCTCCCAGTCCGGCGCCGCACGTATTACCAATCTCTTTATCCGCTCCGGAAGTACCTGTAAAATTTCTTCCTTATTCATCGTTTCCCTCTTTTCTAATTAAAGACTTACCCGTCTGACTTGTACATATATATGCCTGTCCCCGGCGAATATTCCTTGAAGGAAATAACTTTCTGTGCTAAAGTGGTATATGCGCAGAAAGGAGTTACGTTATGGATTACGGACTAATTGGAGAAAAATTAGGACACAGTTCCTCAAAAGAAATACATGGAAAGCTGGCAGACTACACCTACGACCTCTGCCCGCTTACAAAGGAAGAATTTAAAGAGTTTATGGAAAAAAGGGAGTTTAAGGCTATCAATGTAACCATTCCCTATAAATGTGACGTCATTCCCTATTTATCCTCTATGGATGACAATGCAAAGGCTATCGGCGCAGTGAATACCATCGTCAACCGCGGTGGAAACCTGTACGGCTACAATACGGATATGCCCGGCTTTATCTATATGGTAAAGAAAAATGGGATTGAAATGGCTGGAAAAAAAGTCGTCGTACTCGGAAACGGCGGCGCAGCACAGGCAGTGAAGGCAGCTATCCGAAAGCTTTCCGCCTCCGAGCTCATTATCGTGGGACACCGTACGATGAGGAAAGGTGTGATTACCTATGAAGAATGTTTTGAAAAACACAGCGACGCCGATATCGTCGTAAATACGAGCCCGGTCGGCATGTACCCGAATGTCGACGCTTCTCCTGTTGATTTGACACGGTTTCCTGACTGCCATGCAGTCGTTGACATCATTGCCAATCCCCTTACGACAAAGCTTGTCGCTCAGGCGAGAGAGCTTGGCATGACCGGCGTTACCGGTCTCGAAATGCTTGTCGCTCAGGCAAAGTACGCTGTTGAAATTTTTCTGGATACACAAATTCCGGAAGAAAAAATCGATGAAATATACAATGAAATGAAGAACCCCCGGTTATCATGATAATACCTCATTTCTGAGCGACTTGTCGCGAAGAGGCGATGAGAAAGCTGCGTATGCAGTTTCTCATCTGCCATCAAAGCTATTTGTTTTCGCTCAGAAACAAATAGCCGTGTGAAAAATCAGCACTTCAGTGTGATTTTTCACACTATGCCCATGGGGTGTCTTATCATAAAACCGGGGTTACTATATGAGAGCTTTTATCAAAACTAAAGCTTTTTATCAAAGTTCCTGCCTCTTATTTTCTCTGCCTTTGATACAACCATTCCTGTCTTTTTCGATTTTGGTTTTGTATTTTCCCGAATCCTGCTCATCCAGCTTTTCTTATCTTTTTTCGGAAGTGGGAAGCTGCTTCGGTTCTTACTGCCCGGACTCTCCGATATGCTCCACGCCCCAAGGCTCCCATCCGCATGGATAATAAATCCAAATGCTTTTATGTTCGAATTTTTGCCGAACAGTTCCGGCATTGTTTTCGTTATCTGACTGCAATCATAAATCAGCGCTTCGTATTCCATCCGCTTTTCTGGATTCTCCTGCATCTGACTCAGAATGTTTGGGGAAATCGCAATATTATTTGTCCCCTTTGCGGAAAACGGCTCCGTATTTGTACTGAATTTTATGTCCGGAAACTTTTCTGACAACTGTCCGAGCATATCCTTCTCTGCACTGTTACTATTCTCTGCCGCCCTGTTTTTTGCATATGCGTAGGCTTCCTCCGAAACCCAGCTATTTCCTATCTTTACTGCCATAATTCATCCTCCAATCCTTATTTAACTACTCAATTTATATATGCAAATCCAGCCCTGAGCCAAGCTCTTTCTGCTCCTGCCTATCCGTCTGTCCGCTATCGCTTTTCTTTTCTTCGAGCACTTCCTGTAATTTTTCTTTCCTTTCCGCTGCCTTTTCTTTTGTTTTCGTAATCAGCCTTTCTGTATTTTTCTTTCTTGCCTGCCGAAGCTTCTCGCTCATTTTGTTACCGCTTTCACTTCGGATATAAGCGCAGGAACGGTACTCACCATTTTCATCAATATAACCGTGACGATAAACAACTTTCTTCCCGGTTCCCCGGTACATGCTTTCTGACAGCTTTGTCATTGCCTCAACCCCTTTAATCAGCTCTTTCATCTCTTTTTCAAGCTTTGGATCGTTCTGCATTTTCTTCCGCCCCTTTGTTGATTTTTTCATTTGAAGCGGCTGTTTCCTTTTTATGCAAAACATATGCACTTTCATACGCACTGCTGTAATTACCTGCCCTTGAAATTTCCATGTTTACCCTCCTTGTTTGCTCCGCCCGAAAAACGAACCCGAAATCCATTTCAATACTCTAATATATATATCGGATAACATTTGTTAATCATTAGTACTTTTGTTCGGGCTGCCCAAAAATTTTGAGCAGCCCCTCGCAAACTTTTAATCAATTACAGCATATGAGCCCGCAGTTCTTCCCCACTTCTGATTGACAAATATGCCGGCGCAATATCAAATACCGTTTTACAACCGTTCAAGCCTTCCTGATTCATACGGTAAGCAGCCCTTGCATAGGCAGCTATGACGGAACCGGTGAACTCTGGATTGGAATCCAATTTTATATTATATTCCACTATATGATTATTCTCTCCCTCTCTGCCCGTCGTTCCGGTACGAATCACGCAGCCTCCATGAGGCAGTCCGCTGTGTTCCTGTTTCATTTCCGCCTCTGAGATAAAATGCACTGTCGTATCATAATCCGAAAAGTAATTCGGCATCGTCTTAATCGCCTTCTCGATTTCTGCTAAATCTGCGCCCTCCTCGGCTACTACAAAACACTCTCTTGTATGCTTCTGCCTGGTGCTCAGCTCTGGATTTTCCCCAGCACGGACAGCATCCACCGCTTCCTCGACCGGAATGGTATACTGCCTGCAGTCCCGGACGCCCGGAATCCGTCTGACAGCATCGGAATGTCCCTGACTGACGCCTCTGCCCCAGAAGGTATAATCCTTTCCCTCCGGCAGAATACAGTTCGCATACAAACGGTTTAGTGAAAACATTCCCGGATCCCAGCCACAGGAAATAATGCCAATCTTTCCTCCTTTTTTCGCCGCTGCATCCACATTTGCATAGTGCTCCGGAATACGGGCATGCGTATCGAAACTATCCACTACATTAAACAGCTCTGCATATTTCGGAGTCTGTTCCGGCAAATCCGTTGCACTGCCGCCACAGAGAATCAAGACATCGATATCCTCCTTTTTCTCCGGCAAAGAGTCTATGCTGTAAACAGGCACTCCCGCTGTAAGAACCTTTACAGCCGATGGCTCTCTTCTTGAAAACACCCCTGTCAGTTCCATATCTGCATTTTGCGCAATTGCACATTCTACACCTTTTCCCAAATTTCCATAACCTAAAATTCCAATTCGAATCATCATCTCATCCTTTCTGTCCTTACAATTTTCTGTTTTATAATAACAAAAAAGCCCCTCGGAATCAACACTCCGAAAGGCTAAATTGTGGCAGCACATATAGATTATCCAAAAAATCCGCCGCCCATCATTAACAAATCTAGTAGTAACCCTGTTTCATAAGAACTGGAAAATAATTCAAGATGTCTGTCCGGACTCCAGCTGTTTTCTCCAAGAATCCGCTTTCTCTCCGCTATACTGCGGTGAATCATCTGATTTTCATACATCCTGTCCTGCATCTTCTGCATCTGCCAATGTTTTGCCTGCTGGCGCTTAAACTGTATTTCCATTCTTTTTTTGCGCCGTACCCTTCGCTCCCAGAAGCTGTCTTTTGCCTTCGTATCAAAAAGGCTTTCTGCTTTACCATTCTGATAGCCCTGATACCAGCTATGACCGTGGTACTCCTCCTTGGTAGCACCAAAATAGTGAACGATATAACTGCCCCCACAGAGATTTGCCCATGGATCATTGAAACCAAAATCATACTTTAACCTGTCGATTACCCACTTTTCATATTCCGGATCCTTCTGCATCGCTTCAAATCCCTCGTCAGATATATGAATCGAAATAGAATTCATACGCTGGGAAGGATGAAGTGGAATCTGTGAGATTTTATTGTGGATATAATTTTTATACTGCTCCAATGTCATATCCTTTGTATCCGTCACACCCCCGGCACTTTGAGTCCGGGCAAGCGATATACTCTCCTCGATTTTACTGGCAACTGCTTTTTCAAAATCATTCGCCGATTCTTCTGGCTCATTGATAGACGGCGCCATATAGCTCTGCAAAAAAGTCTGATAGGTCTTTGTCATAAAATTTACATTCAATACGTTGTTCATACTATACCTCCATTCCTGCTTCCGGCTATTTTATATATCGGCAAAAAAACAGCGTTTCGCTGCTATATGTAACGAAACGCTGTCAAAATGTACTAAAATTTTAAACTCACTTTACCCTAACTTTAATCTTCTTTGCATATCCATTTCTGGCATAGACATAAATGATACAGCTTCCTTTGCCAACTGCCCTTATCTTTCCTTTTGCAGATACTGTTGCTACCTTTTTGTTGGTGCTTGCATAACGGAACTTCTTTGCATGGGCATTTGTAAGCTGCTTTTTGACGGGACTTACCAATACGGTGCTTGCTTTAATTCTTGCCTTCTTTCCCTTCTTCAGGCTGTAAGAACGTTTCTTTACCTTAATCGCTTTGACATTGGTGTATTTCTTATTCTTTCTGCCAACGATATGGGCAATAACCGTCTTACCCAGTGTTACTTTTTTATCCTCCGCCAATTTATAGGCAAGGACATAAATTTTATAATTTTTCTTCAAATTCAACGATTTTCCATTTACCTTTTTTACCGTTGCTTTTGTTATCTTTCCACTCTTTATTGCGGTAATGGATTTTTCTGTAAACTTTTTCCCGCAATACTGAACATAGACATCATAACCGTCTGCTCCTGATACCTTCCCCCATGCAATATTGATTTTTTTGCCGGGCTGGCTGACCTTCAGTTTGGCGTTCAGGGATAGTGCATTTTTTTCCTGCTCCTTCCGAGATACTTCCGGCTTGTCTGATACCTCTGGTTTCTTTGACACCTCTGGTTTCTTTGACGCTTCCGGTTTCGCTGACGCCTCCGGTTTCGCTGACGCTTCCGGTTTCGCTGACACATCCGGTTTCGCTGTAACATCCGGTTTCGCTGT
>DEUM01000029.1 GCA_002362575.1 Lachnoclostridium sp. UBA3262
CGTATTACAGAAAACAGGAAAAGATATGCCATACTTGTTTGTGAAGAGTTCAGTTGCCTTGAATTTCACATGAACAGGGACATGACCAACTGGATTCTGATAAAAATTGAATACAGGAGGTCTGAAAATGGAACAATTACCAAAACGGATACACGAAAATGGCATTGATTATATCCTTGTCGGAGATTACTATATCCCTGACCTGAAACTGCCGGAGGAAAACCGCCCTATCGGGAAATACGGAAGCCTGCACAGGACTTATCTGAAAGAATGCCACTCTGCCCGGTACAGCAATCTTATCCTGACCGGGGAACTCTGGACGTATCTTGCTGACCTGAATGAACAGGCACAGGAAAGGCTTGACACTATCATGGAACAGATGAAAGCTGCCGAGGGTGTGACGGAAGAACTGAAAGCAGCAAATCAAATGGAGTGGGTGCAGCGTTGCAATAACATCCGCAACCGGGCAGAAGAAATTATTTATGCGGAACTGGTCTATGTATAAGGATGGCGGTTTTATTTGTAAAAAAACAGCTCTACAGCCGGAAAATTGAATGGGAAATATAATAATCTTACAAAAGAGCTACGAACCGCTTTGGCGGAAACAGTAGCTTTTTTGTGTCATTCTTTCGGTTTTTTCTTTCCGAACAGGGACAACAGCTTTGATTTCCCACGCTGGCTGGTGACTGCCGGAAGTACGGGGGATTTTTTGAATACACGTGCAAGGGCGATACGGTCATCTTCCGGGAGGTTCATATAATCAATTCCGAATACCCGACAGATAGTAAACGCCCGCTTTTCGTCGGCTGTTCCTTTGTGCATGAGGGCGTCCAGCAGTATTACGGGAATATTTCTGGCAAAATCCGCTGCGGGTGTTTCCGGTTCGGCAGTTGTCCTGTCGGATTCATGCCGGGTGCGGAGGTCTTTTACAATCCGGTCAAGGTCATCATGGATAACATGACTGAAAAACATCTCCTCGCTGACCTGCCCCAGCTCCAAAGTACGCATATAAAGGTCATTTTCTGGTGTCTGGTGCTGTTCCATGACGGACTGCCTTGCTTTTTCCAGAAGTAAATTCATGTCTTGGACACGCATATCGGCAATCCGGTCAATGCAGATTTCTATATCCGTCATCAGACGCAGAAATCCGGGGTGGCAGACAAGCTCACAAAGAAGCCGGTTGTTCATTGCACCGCTTTTTAATAAATCAACTGTGGAATCATCCAAATGCAGCTCATACAGGGAAGTGTTTGGATGATTTTTATTTTCAGTTAGCCCCATGAGGTAATCCATAGACAGACCATAATATTCTGCCAGTTTTGCCAGATTAAATGGACTTATATCGGTGCAGTTGTCGGATTCATATTTTCCCAGAGTGGCTTTTGCTATGCCGGTCGCTTTTTCAAGTTCCGCAAGTGTCATGTGGCGGCTGGTTCTTTCATCCTTTAATTTTTCCTGAAGCGTTAATTTAATATACATCACTTATCTCCTCCCAAAACAGCGTCAGATTCATTATAACACAGAGCATTTCCGAAAACGTGGAAATTTCCGTTTTTTTGGATTTTTTCTGACCTTTCGGACATACGGGGGAAGCCGGTTTATTTTGTTAAGATTTCAATATCACAGGGACATTGAAAACAGAATGACCGGCTGCAAGTGATACCGTTCCCGGGGAAGTAGTGCCATGACAGGAGCATACCAAAGGAACGAGAAACGCTGGGATAATTCCGGGCAGGAACGGATTGCAGGTAAAACGGCAGAAATAAAAAAACAATTTATGGAGGTAGGAACATGAAGTTAAACATGGAAGAAAAGAAAATCTTATACGCTTTCGGGTGCGGAAACCTTGAGAACACGATACACCGGTTGAAATGGATTACCGCCCTGACAGTGGACACAAAGGTAAAACGTCGGGTGCTGTGTCTGGCAAGAAAGCTGGACAGCAAAAGTGTTGGAGAATGGTATCCCTGCTTTTACCGTCATCTCCGCTTGGAAATGGAAAGATATTTTGAAGCAAAGAAGTATATCCGCATTGTGGAAAGAAGCACAGATTGGGAGGATTTATATGGGAAAGCTGTCTAAATACGAGAAAGAAACGATTGTGAATTTCAATGAGAAAGAAAGTGAAGCCACCATTTACACACATAATGCCGACCTAAAACGCAGGCTTGCGGAGTATAGCAGAAAATACCCTGCTCTGTGTCGGTTGAAGTGTCAGAATTTGGAGGGTGGTGTCACTTATGTCATGGACAAGTCAAGGCTGTCTATCCGCCTGATACCGCCTTACAGTGAGGAACGCCGGACAGCGGCAAGGGAATATGCGAAACAGCATGGTTTTCAGGCATTGCAGACAGGGGACAGAAAAACAGCATGATTTCGGGGCGGTTTACGGTTAAAACATCGGGTGCAGACTTGATGTTTTGACCGTTTCCTGTAAGCAGGGTACAAAGATAAGGGGTACAGTGAAATAGTACTTTTGAGCGTTGCAGGGAAGCAAAAAAATATATTGCAGAGTGCATGGCATTCTGGAAAGTGTCCTGTGTCGGAGTGCATGGGGCACTTTTGTTTTACAGAAAAAACGGGAGGATTGCATGGAAGATAAGAAATATCTCGGCTATATGCGTGTCAGCAGCCGGGAACAGAATGAGGACAGACAGCGGATTGCACTTCTTGAAATGGGTGTACCAAAGGAAAATATTTATATGGATAAGCTGTCGGGTAAAAATTTTGACAGACCACAATATAAGAAGTTGCTGCGGAAACTGAACGGAAATACGGTTCTGTTTGTAAAGTCCATTGACCGTTTAGGCAGGAATTACGCAGATTTGAATGAGCAGTGGCGTATTATCACAAAGGAAAAGGGAGCAGATATTGTTGTGATTGATATGCCGCTGCTTGATACCAGACGTGAGAAAAATCTGCTTGGAACGTTCATCAGTGATATTGTGCTGGCATTACTATCCTATGTGGCAGAGAATGAACGCCTTAACATCAGGCAAAGGCAGGCAGAGGGCATTGCGGCGGCAAAAGCAAGGGGTGTAAAATTCGGCAGACCGCCAAAACCATTGCCGGATAATTTCTATGAAGTTCATAAGGCATGGAAAAATAAGAAACTGACACAAAAAGAAGCCGCCAAAGCCTGTAACATGGCGGAAAGCACGTTTCATGACAAGGCTAAGAAATTCGGAAAAGATTAGGTTTTCGGGGAGATACGATAAATCGGAAAAGTGTACTTTTTCG
>DEUM01000023.1:0-10510 GCA_002362575.1 Lachnoclostridium sp. UBA3262
CACTGGTTTTCCCTGTGACTGAGCATCTGCGATTGCACTCTGATAAGCACTGTAAACAGTGTCTACCGTCTGCTGGTCCTTGCCTACTCTTGACTTCTCCATGTAAGGGATTACAGCTAATGCAATAATACCAATCAGGATTGCCATGATTGCGATAACGATGATTAACTCAACAAGAGAAAAACCTTCGCGCTCGCCACTTAAATACTTCTGCAGTTTCTTTTTCATACTCATACTCTCCTTTTTTTAGATATTTTTGTTTCATTGCCGAAACATCGTCTGTCCTGTTACTACAGATACAAACAATTTATTATATTATACTTGATTTATCGGCATTTTTCAAGAAAATATTAAAAATTTTACAAATATTTTGTGTATTTTTTATATCCTTATAAAATTACGCATTACCTGCACTATTGTAAATTCCCAGCATTGGCATCATAATTGAGCCGACAACTGTACCGACAATTAAGGCTAATAAGATGATAATAATTGGTTCCATTATCGTTGTCAATGCCCTTGTAGCATCCTCCACCTCAGCCTCATAATACTCAGCAATCTTATCAAGCATATCCTCTGTTGTACCAGTCTCCTCACCGATTTTTACCATATGATGTACCATCGGCGGGAACACGCCGGACGCAGCCAGTGGCTCAGACATCGGAATACCCTGCATGACTTCCTCACGGCACCCCTTTACCGCCTGACGTATCACACGGTTTGTAATAACTCCTGATACGATATCCAGTGCCTCTACAAGCGGAACACCCGACACAATCAGCGTTGACATTGTAATAGAAAACTTCGCCGCCGCATTTTTTACAGAAAAATCTTTTACCATCGGCAGCTTCAGCGCCATTACACTCGTAAACTTCTTCCCCGGCTCTGTTCCTTTTGCTATCATAAGAAGAATAATAAAGGCAACCAGTCCTAGTACTATAGGTATGATATTAC
The DNA here is from genome assembly GCA_002362575.1 of Lachnoclostridium sp. UBA3262. GTDB lineage: Bacteria > Bacillota > Clostridia > Lachnospirales > Lachnospiraceae > Eubacterium_F. Next base: position 955 of record DEUM01000023.1, read on the forward strand.
TTGCCATAAAATCACTACAGTTAATGACAATCTGCGTTATCATCGGCAGTTCCTCGCCCATGTCATCAAATGCCTGCTGGAAGTTCGGAATTACATAAACCATCAATATAATAACGACAATGACAGCAACAAGCAGTACCATAACCGGATAAATCATTGCTGAACGCACCATAGAAGTGAGCTTCATATCCTTGTCAAACTGCTTACAGACACGGTCGAATGCGACCTCCAAATTACCGGTTGCCTCACCCGCCGCCACCATATGAATCAAAAGTTCCGGAAAAATCTTTCCCTCCATCTCCATTGCGCTGGCTAAACTGTCTCCCTTTTCTACACTAATCTGTACATTATAAAGCGCTTTCCGCAGATGTTTGTTATCAGTCTGATCCTGAATCATCCTCAGTCCGTCAATAACGGTTACACCCGCAGTTAATATACTGTAAAACTGTTTACAGAAAATAGTTATATCCTTTTTCTTTACCGGGTTTCCAATCTGAATATTCCAGCTCGCGTCGTCAAGTGATTTTGTTTCCTTTATCTCTAATACAACACTGCCGTCCCCCTTCAGTTTAGCAATTGCAGAATCCTCCGAGGAAGATTCCAATGTACCACGTCTTTCCTTGCCATATTTATCTGTAACAAGATATTTGTACTTTGCCACCTGCGTCTCCCCTTTCTTATAGTAGTCGTCTGCTTAGATTTGCTTTATCCTGTGCAAAAACAATCGCTTCTTCTTTTGTTATTTTCATACTCTGATATAACTCAAACAGAGCATCATCCATCGTTATCATTCCGCTCTGCCTGCTCGTCTGTATAATTGAAGGAATCTGATGCGGCTTTGCCTCACGAATCAGATTTCGCACTGCACTATTCGCATACATAATTTCAAATGCCGCAACCCGCCCGCTCCGGTCCGCGGTAGGAAGTAGCTGCTGGGAAATAATGGCCTCTAACAGTGTCGCAAGCTGAAGCCGTATCTGCGCCTGCTGGTGTGTCGGGAACACATCTATGATACGCTCTATCGTAGGCACAGCACCGATTGTATGTAAGGTGGAAAACACCAAATGTCCGGTTTCCGCCGCTGTCACTGCTGTCGCAATCGTATCCAGATCCCTCATCTCCCCGACGAGAATAATATCCGGATCCTCTCGCAGGGCAGCGCGAAGCGCTCCGGCATAAGACTGTGTATCAATACCAATTTCCCTCTGGTTGACTACCGCCTTGCTGTGACTGTGAAGATACTCAATTGGGTCCTCCAGCGTAATAATATGTTTATTATAATTCTGATTGATCACATTAATAAGCGATGCCAGCGTCGTGGATTTACCGCTTCCGGTGGGACCTGTAACCAAAACCAGCCCTCTTTTTTTCGTTGTCAGATTGATAACTGACTCCGGCAGTCCCAGACTTTGCGGCGATGGTATCTCCGTATTGACAAGACGGATAACGAAGGACATTGTTCCCCTCTGCTTAAAAATATTAACGCGGTAACGCCCCACACCTTTAATTGCATAGGAGAAATCGACCTCGCCTTCCTTATTAAACTTTTCCACAAGCCTTCCCGGTATCATCTGTTCTACAAGCGCCTTAGAATCTGCGGGAAGAATTTTACCCTCCATCAAGTCACAAAGTTCCCCGTTAATCCGGCATTTTGGTGGTATGCCGACGGTAACATGCACATCCGAAGCCCCTACCTTTCCCGCCTTCGTCAGTAAATCATTAATTGTCATATATCCCTCTCCTCTAACCACATACTGTTGTCACTTCTTTACTCGGTCGCAATTCTCTCCACCTCAGTAATGGAGGTAACTCCGCTTAACACTAGCTTGGCAGCACCTACACGAAGTGTCGTCATTCCCTCATCTAATGCGGTTTTTTGTATTTCTTCTGCCCCGCTTCCAGCAGAAATAACCTGCCGGATAGCCGGAGTGATTGGCATAATCTCATATACACCGATTCGTCCTCTGTAACCAGTACCATTGCAGAACGCACATCCTGTTCCACCCGGCTCATATATCGTAGGCGTTGCATTTCCCCTCAGGCGCAGGCGCATTTTATCCATATCGGTCAGACGGTGCTCCTTTTTGCACTTCGGACAAAGCCGCCTTACCAATCGCTGTGCAATAATACCTACAGTGGAATCCGCTATCAGATATGGCTCTACTCCCATATCCTCCAGACGTGTAATCGTACTTGCCGCACTGTTTGTATGCAGGGTACTAACTACCAGATGTCCCGTAATCGCCGCCTTAACAGCGATAGAAGCAGTTTCCTCATCACGAATCTCACCAATCATAATGATATCCGGGTCCTGACGTAAAATGGATCGCAGTGCCGAAGCAAAAGTAAGGCCTGCCTTTTCATTTACCTGAACCTGATTGATACCATCCACATCCGCTTCCACCGGATCCTCAACCGTAACAATGTTTACTTCTCCCTCATTCAATTCACTTAACACTGTATACAGGGTAGTAGATTTACCACTTCCGGTAGGACCTGTAACAAGAATAATGCCATGCGGGTTTCTTACCAGCTCATCAAAGCGGCGCAGCTCCTCCTCTGGAAATCCAAGTTCACTCTTATCTCTCGTCAACGCAGATTTCGAAGCGAGTCGCATAACAACCTTTTCCCCAAATACTGTCGGCAGACTTGATACACGGATATCATACTCCACGCGGTTAAATCTCTGCGTCATACGCCCATCCTGTGGAGCACGCTTCTCAGATATGTTCATTCCACTGATAATCTTTACACGCGCTACAATCGCATTTAGCAACTCCTTCTCATAGCGCATCATTTCCTGCAGCACGCCGTCAATACGAAAACGGACACGGACACTGTCTTCTAATGCTTCAATGTGAATATCACTGGCACGCTCATTCACTGCCTGTTCGATAATCTTATTAACTAAAAGCACAATCGGCGCATTATCTAGTTCATCGTTTTCATCTGCCTGTTGCTTTTCCCTTGCTATCTGCTGTTCACGCCGTTCTTTTGAATAAGATTCCGCCATCTTAGCGGCCTGTTCATTTCCGTAATATCTTTCAATTGCAAAATGTACATCCGACGGCGTAGCCACCATTGGCTCTATCTGCATATTGGTCACGATAGACAAATCGTCAATCGCCAAAATATCAAGAGGATCCGCCATCGCCACCCGGAGAATATTCGGGTTGTCCGGATCCAACTCAAACGGCACTACATTGTGCCTGCGGACAATTCCCTCCGGTAGTAGCGTAATAATTTCCGGTGCCAGTCTTGCTTCCCTTATCTTTGCAATCGAAAAACCCATCTGCTGATGAAGCGCTTCACAAATTTCCTGTTCATCTGTAAATCGCATCTCAATCAGAGTTTCTCCCAGACGCAGCCCCATTTCACGTTGCTTTTTCAATGCTTCCTGAAGCTGTTCCGAAGTAATGACGTTCGCATCAACCAGCAAGTCTCCCAATCTTTTCCTTTTTCTTCCAATCATAGTGTTTCACCTAGTTTTCAGACTCAGTTGCCTGTTCATTTGTCTTTTTGTTTTTGTATTTGCGCAATTTAATTCCGGCAGCTATCCCCGCGGCCGCCACCGCCGTAAACATCACCAGTCGGATTAAATAGTACCCAAATGCCTGTAAAACAGTTGCTCCTTCCATCGCACATACCTCCTATCTATATTCTTACCTTCTGTTGGCGAGTTCTGGAGAACTCGCCCAACCTTTCTTACAATCCTACCTTCTGTTGGCGAGTTCTGGAGAACTCGCCCAACCTTTCCTGCAATCCTACCTTCTATTGGCGAGTTCTTTGGTCACATCCTCCCACGTCAGCCCGCACTCCGCCATCAATACCATCATATGATACAGAAAGTCCGCAATTTCATATTTTAATTCCTCAGCGTCCGGATTTTTTGCTGCTATAATAATCTCTGACGCTTCCTCGCCACATTTTTTCAGTATCTTATCAATCCCTTTTGTAAACAGGTAATTCGTATAAGAACCCTCTTTCGGATTGTTTTTTCTTTCTATAATAGTCTTAAAGTCTTCTTCTAAAATAGTAAGAGGATTTGTATCATTGTAATCTTTTTTTGCCAATTCTTTGAAAAAACAACTGTATGCCCCTGTATGGCACGCCGCTCCAACCTGATGGACCTTCGCAAGAATCGTATCATTGTCACAATCCAGCGTCAGTTCCTTTACATATTGAAAATGTCCAGAGGTTTCGCCCTTGCACCAAAGCTCCTGACGGCTTCTGCTAAAATAAGTCATTTTCCCGGTGTCGCAGGTCGCATTGTAAGACTCCTCGTTCATATAGGCAAGCTGAAGCACCTGATTTGTCCGGTAATCCTGAACGATGCAGGGTACCAGCCCCTTATCGTCTGTCTTAAATTCTGAAAATGGCATGGACGCCTCAAACGTATTCATTTCAATGCCGGCATCCTTCATATTTCGTTTTACCTTAAACAAATCTTTATTTTCATAGTAATTCGTTGACACGCCGATTACCCCCGGCAATTTCAGCAAATCTTCCAAATCATTGCGAAGCAGACTGTCACGGATGACAACCTCCTTTCCACAGGCAATAAGCTTTTTCTGTAATGGACCTCCTACATCCACATGCTTTAAAAGTAACGTATCTACAGGAAACGCAATTTTTTCAAACGGGATTTCCTCATCTATCTCAACCAGTATCTTATCACTTCCAAAACGTCCAACCGCCTCTTTAATAACACTCACACTCGGACAAATTTCATATTTCATAACTACACGGTCTGCACCCGTATAAAATGCCTTTTTTACATCTTCAAACCGTCCGGTATACATGCCTGCCATAAACGGAATATCAATTTTCTTGCCGACTTCTTTCAGCGTTTCAATAAACTCCTGACGCTCCTTCTCTATTTTTGAGTAATTATATAAAAACAATTCGTCCGCACCGGCAAAGCAGTATTCCTCTGCCAGTTTGACAATATTTGCCGTATTTTCATTTTCACCGTTAATAAATGGAATAATTTTTTTTAAAGACACGTTCATTCTCCTATCCTCAATTGTAAGACACTATAAAACACCTTTTGTAGACAGCACGCCGTCAATCCGCTCGTCTATCCGGGTTGCCATGTCTAGTGACTTTGCTACCGCTTTAAACATTGCCTCGACAATATGGTGGGTATTTGCGCCTGCCAGCTGCCGTATATGTAAATTCATCCCCATGCCGCTTGCCAGCCCCATGAAAAACTCCTTTACCACTTCCGTTTCCATTGTCCCCAGACGCTCCGCCTTCAAATCTGCATCAAATGCAAAATACGTCCGGCCTGACAAATCCAGTGACGCCAGTACAAGGGCATCATCCATCGGCAGAATAAAATACCCGAACCGGGCAATTCCCTTCTTTTCACCAAGCGCCTTCATAAACGCTTGCCCAAGCACAATCCCTGTATCCTCCACCGTGTGGTGGGCATCCACATGAGTATCGCCATGAACCGATACGACCAAATCAAACAGACCGTGTCTGGCAAACCCCTCCAGCATGTGGTCAAAGAAGCCAATTCCGGTGTCAATATCGTATTCGCCGCTTCCGTCTAAATCCAGTTCTACCATAATTTCAGTTTCTTTTGTATTTCTCTCACACCTCGCAAGACGACTCATGACAACTCCTCCTTATCCTCCCCTGCACGGTTATATTTATTATACCTTTTCGCTCTTTAAAAAGCAAGGTTTACACTACAAGTTTTCTTCTAACCATTTTTTGTATAAATCCGGTCTTCTGTCCCGCGTCCGCTGCTCTGACTGCTCCTGCCGCCACTTCCGTATATTCTCGTGATGCCCGGACAGCAAAACCTCCGGCACTTCCCTTCCCAGTATCTCAGTCGGTCGTGTGTACTGCGGGTATTCCAACAATCCTTCTGAGAAGCTTTCCGTCTCCACTGAATCCTCATTATTCAGCACCCCCGGAACAAGCCTCGCAATGGCATCCATCATGACCATTGCCGGCAGCTCCCCGCCTGTCAGTACATAATCCCCGATAGACACGTTATCTGTCACAATTTCTTCCAGCACTCGCTCGTCTATCCCTTCATAATGCCCACAGAGAAATATAATGTTTTCTTCCGCTGCAAGCTCCTTTGCCATCTCCTGATGAAACACACTCCCCTGCGGCGTCAGATAGACAACTCTCGGAATTTCTCCGGCCTCGCTGCAAATCGCCTCATAGCAGCGGTATACCGGTTCTGCTTCCATTACCATTCCGGCGCCGCCGCCATATGGATAATCATCTACCTTCAAATGCTTATCCAGCGTATAATCCCGAATATTCTTTGTTTCTAATTCTATCAGCCCCTCTTTCATGGCCCTTCCCAGAATACTCGTATTCATCCCTTCCTCTATCATCTCGGGAAACAATGTCATAACGTAGTATTTCATTCCATCAGCCCTTTCATCACGTGCGCTGTCACCAGTTTTTCCTCTGTATCCACCTTCTTAATGCACTCCGGTATTACAGGGAAAAGAACCTCTTTTCCGCTCTCTGTCTCTATGACAAATACATTGTTTGCCCCAGTCTCTATCACATCGGTAATCTCTCCGACAGAAGTCCCATCTTCCTCCACCACTTTTGCACCAATAACATCACAGAGGTAATATCCCCCTTCCGGAAGCGGCAGGGCATTTTCTCTTGTCACCATCAGATCACACTGGCGAAAGCCCTCCACCTCGTTAATATTATTAAATTCCTTAAACTTTAAAATCACTATATTTTTAAAAAACTTTACACCTTCAACATGCAAAGTAAGATTTTCCTTTTTTGTAACTAAGATTACCTCATCACATTTTTTAAAGCGCTGCACATCATCCGTAGTCGGAAATACCTTTACCTCTCCCCGGATGCCGTGAGTTGTTGTTATAACGCCAATACGAAGCATATCTTCCATTCTTTCCTCCTGTTCCCATCCGTTCCCTGCCGGACTATTTGTAAAAACCCTGCAAGCAGAACTTGCAGGGTAACTTTTGTGCCAACCGCAAAATCCACACGGGGCACACTTGTTTCTTTACTGAATGTCTACCATGATTTTTTTGTCACTCTTGGAGCCCGCTGCACGTACGACAGTACGGATTGCTTTTGCAATCTTTCCCTGTTTTCCAATTACCTTGCCCATATCGGCAGGAGCGACTTTCAGGCTTAAGACAATCTCCTTGTCATCCTCCGTTTCTGTGACAACGACTTCTTCCGGATTGTCTACCAATGCACCAGCAATGACTTCTACTAATTCCTTCATACTAACCTCCATTTCGAAACGCCAGCGAAGGGGCACTCTTATTTCTCAATGCCCGCCTGCTTGAATAAACGAGCAACTACGTCTGTAGGCTGAGCACCGTTTGCCAGCCATTTCTTGGCTGCCTCCTCATCTACCTTGACTACACTAGGTTCCTGATTCGGGTCATAAGTACCAATTTCAGCAATATTTCTACCATCTCTCGGAGCTCTCTCATCAGCAACTACGATTCTATAAAATGGTGACTTTTTCTGACCTAATCTTTTCAATCTGATTTTTACTGCCACGTCTTTCACCTCCTTCATAATACCTGAATTCTATATCCAAAAAAGTATAAAACCTTTGGAACACATATCTTTACATTCCCCCAAACGGAAATTTGAAGCCGCCTCTCCTTCTTCCTTTGCCAGACATCATTCCAGACATCTGTTTCATCATTTTGCGGCTCTGCTCAAACTGCTTCATCAGACGGTTCACCTCGCTGATATCCACGCCTGCGCCATTTGCAATCCGACGTTTGCGCGATGGGTTGATAATCGAAGGATTCGTCCGTTCCTCCAATGTCATGGAGTAAATAATCGCTTCGGTTCCCTTCAGCGCATCATCATCCACTTCCAAGTCAGACGGAAGCCCCATCCCCGGAAGCATACTGAGAATACTGGAGAGTCCCCCCATTTTTTTCATCTGCTGCATCTGCTCTAGAAAATCATTGAAGTCAAACTCCGCTTTCTTGATTTTCTTTGCCATCTGCGCTGCCTTTTCCTCATCAATCTCCGCTTCTGCCTTTTCAATCAGCGTAAGAACATCCCCCATACCAAGAATCCGGGACGCCATACGGTCTGGATAAAACTGCTCCAAATCCGACAGCTTTTCGCCCATGCCGACATAGTAAATCGGACGACCGGTAATCGCCCGGATGGAAAGCGCCGCACCGCCACGAGTATCGCTATCCAGCTTCGTGAGAACGACTCCATCCACATGAAGCTTTTCATCGAAGGTGGACGCTACATTGACGGCATCCTGTCCTGTCATGGAATCCACTACCAAAATTGTCTGGTGGATATCTACATTTTTCTTAATATTCTCTAATTCCTCCATCATGTCCTCATCTACATGAAGACGTCCGGCGGTATCCAGAATAACAACATTATTTCCATTTGCCTTCGCGTGCTCTACACCCGCTTTCGCAATATCGACGGGATTATGATTTGTTCCCATAGAAAATACAGGAACCTCCTGCTTATCTCCGTTTATCTGTAACTGTTCGACTGCCGCCGGACGGTACACATCACACGCTACCAGCAATGGCTTTCTTCCCTTTTGCTTCAGTTTTCCTGCAATCTTTGCCGTTGTCGTCGTTTTACCAGCGCCCTGAAGCCCGCACATCATAATCACAGTGATTTCGTTGCCCGAAAGTAAATCAATCTCGGCTGACGTCTCTCCCATCATCCGAACCATTTCTTCATTTACATATTTTATAACCGTCTGCCCCGGCGTCAGGCTATTCAGCACATCTTCCCCGGTTGCCCGCTCCTGAACTGCCTTAATAAACTGCTTTACAACACGGAAGTTTACATCCGCTTCCAAAAGAGCCATTTTGACTTCTTTGAGCGCTGCCTTTACATCCGCTTCGGTAAGTCGTCCCTTGCTTCTCAGTCCTTTGAACACATTCTGCAATTTTTCAGTCAGACTATCAAATGCCATAAACAACCACCTTCCTAAATAATATCGTATATATCCTCTGCCAGCTTCGTAATTGCCGCTGCAGCTTCTTTATCTGCTCCCTGTCCGGCAATCGTCTCTATCTTTTTCAGCTTTTCCTTCGTCAATTGGAACTTATGCACCAACTGTAGCTTATCCTCATATTCCTTTAACTTAATCCGGCAGCGTCTGACAATGTCATATACGCCCTGCCGTGTAATCTTCCGCTCCCCTGCAATCTCACTCAGGGATAAGTCATTCAAGATGTAGTCTTCAAATACCGCACGATGATTTTCTTTTAATAAAGCACCATAAAAATCATATAAATATGACAGCTCCACAATCTCGTCTAATTCTGTCAAAGATTTACCGGAAGAACCTTGCTCCTTTTTCATATAATAAATCACCGCCTGTAAAGTTTTTTTCTTTACAGACGGTAGTATACCTTATTTAAAATAAAATGTCAAGAAATCTTTGCCTCGCTTTAGGGCAATCGCTTAATCATCGTACTTGGGCGGCTGGTACCGTGTGGTTTCTTACCCTTATATCATTCCCCGAAAAATTATTGTTTCTTTCGTTTGCAGATACGCCGCCCGAGCATTGTCTGAG
>DEUM01000023.1:10801-54988 GCA_002362575.1 Lachnoclostridium sp. UBA3262
ATACGCCGCCCGAGCATTGTCTGAGATGTCTGCTATCATTTTTCTTGCCTTTTGGCAGCACGTTTTCACTCAAGCCGCCACGCAACGGTACAAATACACCACCCCAAAAGCATATTACACTGCGGGCAGATGCGAAGCATACACTCATGAAAGAAGGATGCCAAAAATAAGTAAATTTATTTTTTCATCCTTCTTCCATGAGTGTGCACCTTTGGTGCTGCCCGCAGTAATCAGTAACTAAGGTGGTGTATAAGGACCGGCGGGCGGCAATGCTGCAAAAGACAAGGAAAAATGATAGCAGACAGCGAGTTTGGCGAAGGGCGGCGTAGTACTTTTGCGAACGAGGGAAACAATTTATTTTTCGTGGGAATTGATATGTCGGGCAAGAACTGCACGGTACAGCCGCCCACTCTGCTTCATTTAACCGTAAATTCCCAGACCTCTACTGCACCCCTCCGGTAGTCCTTCTCGCATCTTGCTTTCATCTTTTCATAGTTTCCGGTAGGTCTTCCTCCCCCGCTGCTGCCATGCAGAATACGAGGTTTCTTATTCCCGCGGAGCATATAATCGTATTCACCCTTATATGCCGGGTGTACAAGAAGTATCGTAGACAAAGTGTATATGTCCTTCCCTGCCGGAGAATTTGGAGACATAACAATTCCATTTTCCACTGGATCCCCCGGCAGAAAATAATCAATATATACCCTGTATTTTCCTTTTTCCTCTGAACAGTTCTTTTCCACGCACTCCTTTAGTTTTTCTAATCGTTTCTCCATTTCTTTCTTACAGTTCCATTCCGCCTCAAAGGTCTGCGCCGCATTTTCATCCACATATGCAGTTCCGCTGCCAAGATATTGATAACGCTCTTTTTCTTCTTTCTCACGAATATCTCCCTCGCCCAATGTCTCCCACTCATACTCGGGATTATAGATAGATGACTCAAAGCCGATTCGGTTACATGTCATCATCATATACAGATTCTCGTTCCCCTGTGCCGAAATCTCACACAATACATTATAACAATGGTCATCATATTCCTCGGCAAAATCACAATGGCAATATACCTTTGCTTCCAAGGGAACCCCGAGCCACTCTCTCTTTTTTAAATCCGCATATGCAGCGCCTTCCATGTACCTGTTATCCAAATATATCAGAAATTCAAACTCTCTCAAAATATCATCAACGGCTGGAAGTTTCAGATCGTATTTTTTATCTTCAATCGATGGATTTGATACCTCCGACAACACAACCGGCTCCGTCATTTTACCACCGGAGTATACCGCACCCTTATTGGTATCCACTGCGCCTCCACTGGCACTCACTGCACTCTTACTGACGCCGGATTCGCTATTATTGCCTGCAACATTTCCTGCTGTATTGGCGCTACAGCCGCAAAAAAGTATACAAGCAAAAATAACCATACCTATTATCTGTTTCCAATAATTTATTTTCATCATTATTTTATTCTTCCCTTCCATATAAATAGAAAACGCCCCCTATCGTGATACTATTCCGCGACAGAAGGCGTGGGGGTAAAACTGTGAGGTTTTTTCATATTTCCTCCTTAAGCTTTGTAATCGGCTTCATTGGAAAGAATATAGCAGATTTCTCTTGCCTGACGGTTATACTGGAACAAACCGCCCATCAGCCGAAGCCTGTCTTCCTTTGGTTTTCCAGCCTTATCCTGACTATCCGTTTTCTTCTGTGCCTTTGCAAGCACCTGAGAAAAAGTTTCCTCAGACTGCTTCTGCTCTCTCTCCTGTTCCCGATATTTGTTGACTTTGACTACATTACCGACCGGGTGCACCGGTCCCACTTCATAGATTTTAAATATTGCATTTGCTTTGATCTCCTCCTTGAGCTCATTTCAACAGTTGCATATTACTATTTTCTATCTATATAAACGGCAGCCCTCCTTGGCTTCCTTTTCAAATTATATATCGGCACTTTTACTGTAGCCCTTTAGTAGGAAACACTTCTTTTCGCAAGCTTTTCCTCTTATTTTTCCCCTCTCTCCTCCAGCAGCCGCTCCAGCGTACCATGCAGATTCATCTCATCGCAAAGCTTCTGATATCCTTTCTCTTTGGAAACGGAATATCTTTTCACAGCCCGGATCAGTATGTTCTTTGGCGTATGCTCCATATCAATAAATTCTAAAAGCTGCACCTCGTAGCCTTCCTGCTCCAGCAGATTTGCCCGCAGCCCATCCGTCATCAGTGCCGCTATCCGCTCCTTTAATATTCCGTACTTTAGAACCGGCTGAAGAAGTTCACCGGAAATCTGTCGGTTCATTTCGTGCTGACAGCATGGTACCGACAAAATAACATCCGCTCCCCAGCGTACCGCCTTATCCAGTGCATAGTCTGTCGCCGTATCACAGGCATGGAGGGTAACCACCATATCCACCTCGCTGACGCCCTCATAGGAACTGATATCCCCCTGCAAAAAAGCCAAATCATCATAGCCAAGCTTCTCTGCGAGAAGATTACAATTCCGGATTACATCCTTTTTTAAATCCAGCCCAATCATTCTCACGTTATAATCATTCATAATTTTCAAATAATGATACATGGCAAATGTCAGATAGGATTTACCGCAGCCAAAATCAATAATCGTCAGCTTTTTTTCCTTCCTTAACTCTGGCAGGACATCCCGGATAAATTCAAGAAAACGGTTAATCTGGCGAAATTTTTTGTATTTCTTGTCTATGACTTTCCCTTCCTTTGTCTGAACACCAAGCTCCACTAAAAAAGGGACCGCTTCGTCCTCCGGCAAAATATAGGACTTTTTCCGATTGTGGGACAACTCTATCTTTTTATGCTCCTCTGTCTGCCGGCTTCGAATCGTAGCCTTTCCCTTTTTGCTCACAAGTGCAGAATAGGAGCAGGAAACAGTTATGATTTCGATTTGTTTATAAGACTGACAAAGCAACTCCTTCATATAATATACTGCCTCTGTCTTTTCCTTATTAACATGAAACACCTGATTATTCCGATACTCGGCAAACTGGAAAATAAGCTTTCCTTTTTCCTCAAATGGGCGTACTACTACCTTTTTTCCCACATCTGCCTTTCGTTTATTGCTGATTATAATCTGTACGAGTTCCTCATTCATGCACCCGTCAAGAATCTTTAATAATCGTTCCATACTATCTTACATTCCTCACTAACGTATAACAGCCCCCGACATTTCATCCGGGGGCTGTCTGAATTTTTACTTAAACAGGATAAACCTGATTTTCTTTGTCTGCCAATGTAGCATCTACCTTTGTTCTCTGTGCTTCACGGTATTTAAAGAAGTCCGTAGCCACCTGTGGGAATAGAGCATAGGACAACACATCCTCATCCTGCTGTTTCCACTGAGCCATCTCAGATTCCAGTTTCTCTAACTGCGGCTCAATCAAATCCGCCGGTCTGCATGTAATCGGCTTTGTATCACCAATACATTTTTTCTGAACCTCCGGGTTAAACGGTTTTACCGTCTGACCAAACTCACCGGAAAGGAGCTTCTTGGATTCCTTCGTCACCATTTTATAGCGCTCGCCTGCTACTACATTCAAAACAGCCTGTGTACCTACAATCTGGGAAGATGGCGTAACCAATGGCGGCTCGCCAAAGTCCTTTCTTACACGAGGTACTTCTTCCAGCACTTCTTCATATTTATCTTCCTGTCCCATTTCCTTTAACTGAGAAACAAGGTTAGAAAGCATACCGCCCGGCACCTGATACATCAGAGTCTTAATGTTTACGCCGAGAACCTTTGTATTCATCAAGCCGCTCTCCAGCGCTTCCTCACGCATTGGACGGAAATATTCAGCGATTTCAGACAAAAGATTCTGGTCCAGTCCGGTATCGTATGGCGTCCCCTTAAAGGTCTCTACCATAACCTCTGTCGCAGGCTGGCTCGTTCCAAGTGCAAATGGGCTCATTGCCGTGTCAATAATATCACAGCCTGCCTCAACTGCCTTCATGTATGTCATAGCCGCTACACCGGAAGTGTAATGCGTGTGAAGGTCAATCGGAATCTTGACAGCTTCTTTCAACGCCGTTACCAGCTCCGTTGCCTTGTACGGTGTCAGAAGGCCTGCCATATCCTTAATACATAAGGATTTCGCTCCCATCTCCTCAATTCTCTTTGCCGTATCCTTCCAGTAATCCAATGTGTAGGCATCGCCCAGCGTATACGAAAGGGCAATCTGTGCATGTCCGTTCTCCTTATTTGCCGCCTTCACTGCTGTCTCCAGATTGCGAAGGTCATTCAGGCAGTCAAAAATACGGATAATATCTATCCCGTTTGCCAGCGATTTCTGAACGAAATACTCTACAACATCATCTGCATAGTGGTTATATCCGAGGATATTCTGCCCACGGAACAGCATTTGCAGCTTCGTATTCTTAAATCCATTTCTCAGCTTCCTCAGTCTTTCCCACGGATCTTCTTTCAAAAAGCGAAGGGAAGCATCAAAGGTAGCTCCACCCCAGCACTCTACAGCATGGTAGCCCACTTTATCCATTTTATCAATAATCGGCAACATCTGTTCTGTTGTCATTCTCGTTGCAATCAAGGACTGATGCGCATCGCGAAGAATTGTCTCAGTAATCTTGATTGGCTTTTTTTTCATCTCAGCCATTTTTTCCTCCATTCCGAAGCGTTTTTACGCTTTTCTTATTCCTAAACTCCAAAGATTGCCATAAACACACCAGCCGCCACCGCTGTACCAATAACACCGGCAACATTCGGTCCCATCGCATGCATTAACAGGAAGTTCGTCGGATCCGCCTCAGAACCTACCTTCTGCGACACACGTGCCGCCATAGGCACCGCAGACACGCCCGCCGAGCCAATCAATGGATTTACTTTTCCCTTCGTTACAAGACACATCAGTTTACCAAACAAAATACCAGCCGCTGTTCCTACAGCAAATGCCGCCAGACCAAGTACAACGATTTTCAACGTTGCCGGAACGAGGAATTCCTCGCCACTTGTCTTTGCTCCCACTGAAGTTCCAAGCAAAATTACTACGATGTACATCATGGCATTGGACGCCGTTTCCGCAAGCTGCTTTACTACGCCGGATTCCTTAAATACATTTCCAAGCATCAGCATACCAACAAGCGGCGCCGTACTAGGAAGGAGCAGACATACGACTGTCGTAACGACAATCGGGAACAGGATACGCTCCAGCTTAGATACCGGGCGGAGCTGCTCCATCTTAATCTCTCTCTCCTTTTTTGTCGTCAAAAGCTTCATTATAGGCGGCTGGATAATCGGTACCAGAGACATATAGGAATATGCCGCTACCGCAATGGAGCCCATTAAATGCCCCTGACCGAGTTTTCCGGCAAGGAAAATAGATGTCGGGCCGTCCGCTCCACCGATAATGGAAATGGCAGCCGCCTCTTTCCCATTGAAGCCCATAATGATTGCCAGCAAATACGCAGAAAAGATACCAAACTGCGCGGCCGCTCCCAAAAGGAAACTTTTCGGATTGGCAATCAGAGGGCCAAAATCGGTCATCGCGCCAACGCCGAGGAAAATCAGGGACGGTAAAATACTCCACTCATCGAGCATAAAGAAATAATGTAACAAACCGCCCTCTTTAATAATATCTGGATATATATTAACCAAAAGCATACCCATGGCAATCGGAATCAGCAGCAAAGGCTCATAGCCCTTTTTAATTGCCAGATAGAGAAAAATAAAGGCAACTAAAATCATCACATAACTACGCCAATCCATCGAACCGTTAAAAAATGCTGTCTGGTTAATAAGATTTTGTAATACTTCCATCTTAATTACCTCCGGTTATTTTTTGTAGTTGAATCAATCCATGGTAGCTAATACATCACCGGATTCAACCATATCACCGGAGCCCACATTGATGCTGGCCACTTTACCATCCTGAGGAGCAACCACCTCATTTTCCATCTTCATTGCTTCCAGAAGAAGGATAACATCGCCCTGTTTAACCTCCTGTCCGACATTTGCCTTGACAGACAGAATCTTACCCGGCATAGGCGCCGTAACCTTAATGGAACCTGCATTTCCTGCTGGTGCCGCCTTCGGTGCCGGAGCTGCTGCCGGAGCAGGCGCTGGAGCTGCACTGGCCGCCGGTGCTGCCGCACCTCCTGTTTTTTCCTCTACTGCCACATCATACACTGTGCCATTTACTGTAATTGTATAATTCTTCATGAATCATATCCTCCTTCGATAATTTAAAATGAACGTTTTTTAATTGAACGAATAACCAAACCATCTGCTTCGACAGGAACTCCTGTCTCCGCTTCCATGTAAGCTGCCACAGCTCCCGCCAAAACTGCCACAAGCTGCTGGTCGCCTGCCGGTGCTGCCGCACCTGCACTGGCTGCCGTCTGCTCTGTCTTTGGCTTTACCATTTTCGCCGCCGGTACAGCTTGCTTGCTTTCTTCCGCTTTTTTCTTCCGGTCTCCAGCCAACAATGCCGGGACAAACTTTAACAGATAAATAATGAAAGAAATCAGAATCAATACAGCAAATACAATTGCCATACTGATTACGGTATGAAGCAGTGCTTCCGGAATGGTTACCTCTGCTGATACATTCTGTAAAACCATCTCATCACCTCATTCCAAACATCTGCATTGCATAAATTAAATGTTTGCGTATGTCCTCGCCTTTGATGATATTGTCTACATATCCCCTGCCGGCAGCTACCTTCGCATCACACTGCATCTGTTCAAATTCTTTTGCTTTTTCTTCCACTGCTTTTTTGACGTCCGCTGCTCCGCTGACCTCATCTTCACACATAATCTGTGCAGCCACCTTTGCATCCATAACACCGACTTTTGCACCTTCTAACGCCAGCACAAGGTCAGCGCCAATATGCTTGGAATTCATAGCAACATAAGCACTTCCGTAAGCCTCTCCGGTAATTACATTGATTCTTGGCACATCGGCGCTGGCAAATGCATATGTCAAATCCGCAACCGCCTGAGAAATCGTTTTTTCCTCCTCCATCTCGGCTGCATATTCTTTTACATTTGTCAAGGTAATAATAGGAAGCCCGAATACATCACAGAAATAAGTGAATTGTTCTGCCTTTTTACAGCCTGCTGTAGAAAGGATGCCTTCCTTTGTATTGGCAATTGCGCCAACCGGAGTTCCATCTAATGAAAGAAGTCCGATTACCATTTCTTTTCCGTAATCCGCCTTCAGTTCAATAAACTTTGTATCATCTGCAATCTGCGTTAAAGCCTCTTTGGCATCGACTGCATATCCGTCAAAACCTGTCAGTACACGGTTCATGTCATCGTTTGTCTCGACAACAGCTCCTGCTCCTGCATTTGCCGGAAGTACAGATACCAAATCGCGAATGTTTGCAATCACTTCGCTCTCATTCTCACACACGATATCCACATTTCCTGCTTCTGCCTGAAAAGCGGCTTTTCCAGTATCACATTTTTCCACACGGTTTCCTGCAATCGCATTTGGGGAATTTACAAATAAATGACCGTTCTCCGCATCCATTAACGTAATGTCGCTTAATTTCGAGGAAATCGCCACACCACCGCCGCAGGAACCCATAATCGCACAAATCTGAGGAATCACTCCGGAAGCCTTTACCTTCGCCATATAGATTTCTCCAAAACCTGCCAGCGCATCTACTGCTTCCTGAACCCGGATTCCTGCACAGTCAACAAATCCAATCATCGGTGCGCCTGCTTTGATTGCCATATCATATAAGGAAGCAATCTTCTTAGCGTGCATCTCGCCGACGGAACCATTCATTGCTGTCACGTCCTGACTGTAGATATATACTAAATTCGAATCTACTGTACCATAGCCGGTAATTACACCATCGGCTGGCACTGCTTTTTCCTGCATGTTAAAATCGGTATTTCTCTTTGTGATAAGTCCGCCGATTTCAACAAAACTGTTTGCGTCAACAAGAGATTCAATCCGCTCTCTCGCCGACATTTTAGCTGAGTTACTCATTTACAGCCCTCCACTTTCTAAATAGTAGTTTTATGTAAAACTCAAATTTTATCCAATTGTAATTGTATATCTTTTCCCTTCAAATATCAAGCCTTATTTTCCCCAATGAATAGTATTTATCTTTCTCTCATATAGATATGATAACTGCACCCCTGCCGGGGGCTTGAAATGGAGACTGACATAAAAAATGAAACCTTTCCGATTTTCCTGTTTTCTGCTGGCGGCAGCGTTGCTTGTGGCGGGCACATTTCTTACCATAAAACGTTTTCCGGCCTCTGAATCACCAGATTCATTCTATCAGCCGGAAAAGAAAATACATATACCTGCTTCCTCCCATGCTACTGGCAAACCATCGCTTCATGCCAAATATGCCTGTGTAGCTGACGCTTCCTCCGGACGTATCTTGTATCAGAAAGACGCTGACAAAAAAGCTGCTATGGCGAGTACGACAAAAATTATGACGGCACTTCTTGTCCTTGAATCAGGCAGAATAAACGATACTGTCACCGCCAGTTCGCGCGCCGCCTCCATGCCCAAAGTACATCTTGGCATGAAAAAGGGCTACCGTTACCGGATGAAAGACCTTCTCCACTCTCTTATGCTGGAGTCTCACAACGACACTGCCGTTGCAATCGCCGAACACATGGCGGGCTCCGTAGAACAGTTTGCGGTAAAAATGAATGAAAAGGCAAAAGCCCTCGGCATGAATTCGTCTCACTTTGTCACTCCGAATGGTCTTGACGCCAAAGGCCATTCCAGCACAGCCGCCGATATGTGCCGCCTCGCCGCTTATGCCATTCGAAATAAGGCATTTTGCTCCCTCATTCAGACAAAATCCTATCGTTTCACAGATATCAGCGGAAAGCATACCTATTCCCTGACAAACCGTGATGCCTTTCTGTCCTATTACGATGGTGCGCTGGGAATTAAGACCGGATTTACTGGGGACGCCGGATACTGCTTTGTAGGCGCTGCACGCAGAAATAACATTACACTTACAAGCTGCGTCCTTGCCTGCGGATGGCCCCCAAACAAGAGTTACAAATGGGTTGACACAAGGGCGCTGATGGATTATTCGTTTCAAAATTACGCAAAATCTGAGTTGCCCCTGCAAAACCTGACTTCTGCAAAAATTCGAGTGGAGGATGGAAAGAAGAACACCGTCTCCTGTCGTCAGCCACCACAGACTTTCACACTACTTTCACGCTTTGATACCATCACGGTTCTATATGATTTGCCGGAAAAACTCTATGCCCCGATACGTGAAAGCTCCCCGATTGGAACAGTTTCTTTCTATATAAATAATGTGCTTTACAAAAAAGAATCTGTTTTTCCGTCAGAAAGCATTGAAAAATCTGACTTTTCTGATACAATAGGGATTGTGTTTGATTTGTGGATGGAAACCTTCCTTGGAAAATGATAAAGCAAGCCTGGAAACGTTTTTCTAAAAAAATGCTTTACATTTCAAATAGAAAGTGCTATGGTATACATAGTACATTTGGCAAGAACGAAGGTGTTCTCATTCATGAGGACACCTTTTTCTTTTTTCATTAAAACCAGATGAATGATTAAAATTGGGAAGGATGGATGTAATTATGCAGAAAAATGTAATTGAAGATGTTTTCGGAACCAAGGTTTTCAACGACGAAGTAATGCAGGAATATCTGCCGAAGAAAACGTACACGGCTCTGAAAAGCACGATTGAAAATGGAGAAGAATTACCGCGTGACGTCGCTAATGTAGTCGCTCATGCCATGAAGGAATGGGCACTGAAAAACGGCGCCACTCACTATACCCACTGGTTTCAGCCGATGACAGGCGTCACTGCCGAGAAACACGACTCATTTTTAAGTCCGGAATCCGGCGCACGCGCTGTCTTAGAATTTTCAGGAAAAGAGCTGGTAAAGGGCGAACCGGACGCCTCCTCATTTCCATCCGGCGGTCTCCGTGCAACCTTCGAGGCAAGAGGATATACGGCATGGGATTGTACTTCACCGGCCTTCTTACGTGAGGATGCTATCGGTACGGTTCTCTGTATTCCGACTGCGTTCTGCTCCTATACAGGGGAAGCGCTGGATAAAAAGACTCCTCTCCTGCGTTCTATGGAAGCTATCAGTAAGCAGGCTGTCCGCGTGCTGAGATTATTCGGCGACGAGGATGTACAGAATGTAAAATGTTCCGTTGGACCGGAGCAGGAATATTTCTTAATTGACCGCGACCAGTATTTACAGCGTGACGACTTAATTTTTACAGGACGTACTCTGTTTGGTTCCATGCCTCCAAAGGGACAGGAGCTGGATGACCATTATTTTGGAGCAATCCGCGAACGTCAGGCCTCCTTTATGAGAGAGCTGAACGATGAATTATGGAAACTGGGTATTCTCTCAAAGACACAGCATAACGAAGTCGCTCCGGCTCAGCACGAAATGGCGCCGATTTACAATACAGCAAATATAGCAACAGACCACAACCAATTAGTTATGGAGACAATGAAAAAAGTGGCAAGACGGCATCATCTGGAGTGTCTGCTTCACGAGAAACCATTTGCCGGCGTCAACGGCTCTGGTAAACACGACAACTGGTCTCTCGTTACCGATACCGGAAAGAACCTGTTAAGTCCGGGTTCTGCCCCATATGACAACAAACAATTCCTGCTATTTTTGTCCGCTGTCATTGCCGCAGTCGACGACCATTCCGCTCTGCTCCGCATGTCCGCATCCAATCCGGGAAATGACCACCGCCTTGGCGCAGACGAAGCACCTCCGGCTATCATCTCGATTTTCCTCGGCGAACAGTTAGAGGATATCGTTGAGCAGATTTTAAAGACAGGTACTGCTACTCACAGTAATAAAGGCGAGAGAATGGATATCGGTGTCCAGACAATCCCTCCGATTAAGAAGGATGCAACGGACCGGAACCGTACATCACCTTTTGCTTTTACCGGTAATAAATTTGAATTCCGTATGGTAGCCTCCTCTATGTCTATCGCTGGACCAAATACCGTGTTAAATGCTACGGTTGCTGATGTTCTTGAGAAAATGGCAGACAAACT
The DNA here is from genome assembly GCA_002362575.1 of Lachnoclostridium sp. UBA3262. Classification (GTDB taxonomy): domain Bacteria; phylum Bacillota; class Clostridia; order Lachnospirales; family Lachnospiraceae; genus Eubacterium_F. The sequence goes on from DEUM01000023.1 coordinate 21,828, forward strand.
GGAAACGGCTTCTGATTTTGACAAGGCAGTGGATGAATTGATTTATGAAACGCTGAAAAAACATCAGAGAGTTATTTTCAATGGAAATGGTTATTCTGACGAGTGGATTGAGGAAGCCGAAAAGAGAGGTCTTCCGAATGTGCGTACAATGGTAGATGCTACCGCTTCCCTTACCGATGAAAAGACCGTTGAAATGTTTGAAAGACAGCATGTATACAGCCGCACCGAGCTGGAATCCCGTGCTGAAATCAACTACGAAGCTTACGCAAAGGCTATCAATATCGAGGCAAAGACAATGATTAAAATGGCTTCTAAACAGTACATTCCTGCTGTCATCAGCTATGTAACAAGTCTTGCCGAGTCAATTAACAGCATTACGGCTGCCTGCGCTGAAGCGGATATGACAGTTCAGAAAACCTTGCTGGTAAAATGCTCCTCTCTCCTCGCCGACGCTCAAAAGGCTTTGGAAGAATTGAGGAAGGCGGATGCCTCTGCCTCCGCTATGGAGGAAGGAAAGGAACAGGCCGAGTATTTCAGGGATGTTGTATTCCCGGCAATGAACGCTCTCCGCACTCCGATTGATACGCTGGAGGATGTTGTTGACAAACAGTATTGGCCGGTACCGGCATACGGCGATATGCTCTTTGAAGTATAAAAGCGTTGTCTGAGAATCGCAACGCTCTGATTTTCAATATACTGATTTTTGACAAAGAAAGGCAGATGACTCTAGATATCATCTGCCTTTTATCATATACTAATATTTTATTTCAATGCCTGAATCGACTTTGCTATTTTTTCAACATCCTTACTCATCTTTCTGTACTGCTTTGCAGCAGACTTCGTCGCTCCCTCAACCTGTACATCGGTAGGATACATTGCGACATAATCATAATCGCCCCATCTGCCAACCAACTCATAAGATAGCGCATCCTCATAAGATTCATCCTTGCATTTCTCAATCGAGAACAGCCAGCCCGCTTTTTTCTGCTTATAGCATTTTTTTGCGTAAAAAGAGACACTATTTTTACCATTGCGTTTCATTATATAGTTGCCCTTCCAGCTTCCCGGCAGCTTCAATGTATAATCAGAAGTTACTTTTACTGTAATATTTTTATCTGCCTTTGCTGCGGACACTGTCTTTTCCGTCCTGACGCTGAAATACCCCGATATAACAGACAGGGCAATCACAACTGCCAAAACTCTTTTCATTCTTTTCATACTCTCCTCCATTCTACTGCAATAGAACAATGACTTATTACGTTTACCCTTCAGCCTTCCTTACCTGCGAGATAGCGGCGCACTTCTATCAAATCCGGAAATATCCGGTATGCTGACTTCTCCATTTCCTCATCTGGCTCTACAATATCCGGCACAAGCAGCACCTTAAGCCCTGCCTCCGTCGCAGAACGAAGACCATTCTTTGAATCCTCTATTACAAAGGCATCCGAAGGCTGTATATCCATTACCTCACATGCTTTTCTATATATATCTGGTGCGGGCTTACTCCGCTCTACCATATCCCCGCCGATAATGACTTCAAAATATTCCAGCAGTCCTGCCTCTTTTAATTCGGATTTGACGGTAACCTTTTTTGTTGAAGACGCCAACCCAATGCGGTAACCGTTTATATGCAAAAAACTCAGCAGCTCCCTTGCCCCTGATTTTACCGGCAAACCGGACTCATTTATTTTTGCATGAAAAAGCTCTGACACTTCCCCGTTAAACTCATCATAAGGGAACGCAGCTCCATAATGCGCTCTCGCAATCGCTTCCGTCTCCTTCGCTGTGGTTCCAATGCATTTGCGAAATACGCTCTCAGGATTCTCAATCCCATATTTTCCACCCAGATAGCCCCAACAATTCAGCCATAGATTTTCGGTGTCAAATATCACACCGTCCATATCAAAAATAATTGTTTTAATCACAGCACTCCACCTTATAATTCGTTCTCGTCCTTTATCGTATTAAATGCCCCTGCAACCGTTACTACCACAGCAGCCACTACGATAACTACCGCAATCAGAGCAATCGCTCCTAACGCTATCAATGCCGTCGTTGCACTCATATCTGCTTCCTCCTTCCAGTGGACTTTGATAAATTCATTGTAACAGACTTGTCAATATTCAGCAAGCAGGAAAATGAAAGGCTCCGATCTTCTCGCATTTCTTTTCTATACAACTACCCTTGTTTATGATATATTAAAAATAATTCCACAAAATTTTCGAAGGGTTGTGAACACATGAAAAAGCGCACCACTGTATCTCTATTACTCATTAGCATACTATATAACATGATTTTTATTCCCGACTTCCGGCCGGACAACGTTTCTGCATATAGCAAAACCGGGATTGAAACGGAGCAATCTATCACAGACGCTACCGCCTATATATCCGATTTCCTGAAATGGCTTCCTGGCTGGCAGTCCAAATCCTCCGTTTCCACCGGCAATCTTATCCTCACTCCCGGCTCTGACGAATCCTGTATGAATTTTTCCTGGTATTCAAAAACCATTGGCAGTCCTGCTGTCCAAATCAGTACAGATTCTGCCTTTATGGAAAATACAATTATCCGAGGAACTGCTACCTCTATATCACGTAGCAATGGCACAACTGCCTATCGCGCCGCAAATCATGTTAGTGCGAAAAATTATCTGCAACCGGGCAAAACATACTATTACCGATATACCAACACGTTGGATTCTACTATTGTAGTTTGGTCTAGAATTTACACCTTTTCTACTCCTGACAGTAGCTCTGTCACTGCAATTCTCACAGGCGATCCCCAGATTGGCGCTTCCGGCAATATTGCATCCGACACTTACAACTGGAGCCGGACACTGCAGCAGGCAGTCCGGACTGCCCCTAGTGCTTCTTTTCTTTTGTCAACCGGAGATCAAATCAATCATAAAACAGACTATGATCCTGACTGCATACGCGAAAGCGAATATGCCGGTTTTCTGTATCCGGAACAACTTCGCAGTCTTCCTGTGGCTGCCGCCATCGGAAACCACGAAACAAAAGGCAGTGACTACCAGTACCATTTCAACACACCAAATAGCGATAACAACTATGGTACAACTCCCTCCGGCTGTGATTACTATTTCAGTCGGGGAAATGTCCTCTTTATCGTACTCAACAGTAACAGCCGCAAAATGAGTGCACACCGCAAACTTATGAAAAAAGCGATAACTTCCCATCCCGATGCCGTATGGCGGATTGTCATGATGCATCATGATATTTACGGTTCAGGTATTAGACATTCCAACCGCACATCCGCCAATCTCCGCACAATCTTTTCTCCCCTGATGGATGAATACAACATTGACCTTGTATTTTCCGGTCACGACCATTCCTATGCCCGCTCTTATCCAATGCTGGATGGTACTGCCCTCTGCTATCCCGGCAATACTCTCACCAACCCGGCAGGAACCACCTATATTTCTCTTGGCACTTCATCCGGCAGCAAGATATATGGGCTTGCCAATCCAAAACAATATTATGTAGCAGAGCGTTCCAACAACCCTATTCCTACTTTCTCCGTCCTCGAGGCAACCGGTAATACGCTTTCTCTGAAAACATTTAATCAGAGTGGAAATCGATACGCCAATGACTTTACGATTAGGAAGGAAAAAAAGAAAAGCAATCCACTGACAGCTGTCAAAAAAGCAAAAAAAATCCACAAACAAAACTACACAAAGTCCAGTTATAACAAACTAAAATCTGCCCTTAAAAATTTTGAAAACCTGTTTCATATCACAAAATCTGATAAAGGGGCAGAAAAAATAGAAAAATATTTTCGGACTGCCAAAGATCCTCTGAGTTATTATGGCTATGCGGCAGGAACAACCGATGCACTGCCTGCTAAATTTTCCACACTGTTGGATAAAACCAGATTACACCCCCTAACCGTCACACCATCAGCTTTCACAAATGCATACAATAAAGTAGCAAAAGCAAGAAAAAAACTGGTCAAAACAAAACTTCAGATAAAAAAAGGTAAAAAGATTCTAAAAAACGGAACGAAGCTGACGTTAAAAAAAGGAAAGAAAATCCGTCTGAAGATTACTGCCACTCCTGCCCGCTACAAGGTATCCTTTACCTCTCACTCAAAAAAATATGTTTCCATCAGCAATAAGAGAGTAATTCGGGCAAAGAAGAAAGGTACCGCTTCTGTCACAATCCGCTTTCAGAACCGTACTATAAAATTAAAAATTTGTGTCCGGTAAGTATCTTATCTTCTCCAATACTTTCTTTTCTTGCTAACACTCCCGCCGTCTGCTACAATGCTCTTATAGAAAAAAATTGCACCCCGAGCAGTGCAGAAACGAGGCAACTTATGATTACCATACCTCTAGAACCAGATTCCGACCAGCCAATGTATATACAGATTTATGAATATATAAAAAATGAGATTTTAACGGGAAGACTCTCCTGCCCGGAACGGCTTCCCTCTGCCCGCTCACTTGCCGCCTATCTTCAGGTCAGCCGCAGTACCGTTGACACGGCATATGAACAGCTTGTCGCGGAAGGGTATGTCGACGCGAAAGAAAAGCGGGGATATTTCGTAAATTCAATTACCCACACACAAAAATTTACGGTGTCTGGACATACAGAAATGGTTCCTGACAAAACAAAAAAAGAAACGGTTCCTGTTCTATATGATTTTAATCCGGATGCGATTGACACGGCTCATTTCCCGTATTCTGTCTGGAAGTCTATCGGAAAAAACCAACTGGATAACCCAATCAACTTTTTGGCGGGCGATTCCCTCGGCATACCGGAGCTGCGCCAATCTATCTGCGATTATCTGCACGGCTCACGGGGAGTAAACTGTACGCCAGAAAACATGATTGTCGGAGCCGGACTTGACTATCTTTTGCAACTGCTCTGCGTCTTGTTCCAGCGAAAGGCAGTAATCGCCCTCGAAGATCCCGGATACCGCAGTGCCAGACAAATTTTAACCTCGAACGGATATCAGATTCTTGATATCCCGCTGAAGGGAAAAGCCTTTGACGTTGATATGTTACGGCAAAGCAATGCAGACGTCTGCTATGTTACACCATCTCATCAGTTTCCCCTTGGCAGTGTCATGTCGATTGCGAGGCGCCAAAAGCTTCTTTCGTGGGCGCACGAAAAAGAAAACCGCTATATTATTGAGGATGACCACGACAGCGAATTCCGCTATAAAGGCAAGCCGATTCCCGCCCTGCAAAGTCTTGATAAGGGATATAAGGTTATCTATATTGGAACTTTTTCGAAAGCCATCTCCCCTGCGATTCGCATGGGGTATATGGTTCTTCCGCCTGCCCTGATGGCGCGTTACCGGACTCTGTGCGCCACTTACGCCTGCCCTGTTCCCCGTATCAGCCAGGCAATTCTGAACGATTTTATACAAGGCGGTTATTTTGAAAAACATTTAAACCGAATGAGGAAACAATACAAGGGAAAACATGATTATATGTTAGAACAAATCCGTCTGCATTTTCCGTCAGGACTCATAGAGCTTTCCGGGGACAATGCCGGACTGTATATTATTATCCGCTACCTTGGACCGCTGTCAGCAGAGGAAATCGAAAAAAGGGCAGAAAAAAACGGCATTCGTCTACGCCCTCTGCATGGGTATTACGCAAATCTTCCTGCCGATTATCTTCCCTCTTATTTACTTGGCTTTGCGGATTTAAGCATGGAACAGATTGCGGATGGTATTACCTGTCTCGCAGAGAAAGTATTTCTTCCGCACGATTCGTATCTTTCTTAATCTGCTCTTTCAGCTCCTCTATGGAAGCAAACTTTTTTTCATGACGAAGAAACTCGATGAAAGAAACTGTCAGCACCTTCCCATACAGGTTTCCGTTATAACCAAAGAGCCATACCTCCATGCCGACCGGATTTTCTCCCGGTATGGTCGGCTTGACTCCCAGATTTCCCACACCGCCATATTGCTTTCCCTCTACCTCTGCTCTGACTGCATAAACGCCATAAGGCGGCAGCACCTTCGCTGCCGGAGGATACAGATTCGCTGTCGGAACGGACATGGTGCGCCCGATGTGGTTTCCTTCTTCTACCTTTCCACGGAGAAAGTACGGCGTTGCAAGCAATGCATTTGCCTCACTCATATTCCCTTTTAAAATCTCCTCACGAATTCTTGTACTGCTGATAACCTCTCCATCCTGCCTTAACTTTTCAAATACAAACACCTCAAAGCCGCATTTTTTTCCCTCTTTTATCAAAAAATCGACATTTCCGGCACGTTTATAGCCAAAACAGAAATCCGCCCCAACGACAACCTTTTTTGCGCCAAGACGTTCTGCCAGAATCTCTCTGGAAAATGTTTTTGCCTGCATGCGCATAAATTCTTTTGTCACGGATATTTCCACTAAAATATCAATCCCAAGCTCCTCCGCAAGAAACCGTTTCTCCTCCCTGCTGTAAATGCTTTGCACATTCGGAAAAAGAAAGGTAATCATTACGGTTGCCAGACCGGAGTTTTTTGCCTCGTTGACCAGCAGACGGTGCCCACGGTGAATACCGTCAAATTTTCCGATACAGACAGCCGTATTATCCAGTTGAAAGTCTAAATTTGTAATTATTTTCATTCTGTCTCATTCCTCTATTCATGGAACATTTTTACGACACGATACATGGCGTCCTTCTCATCATATCGGTAGATGGCATAAAATTCATCCCCATTGCTGTACATCCGGACGTTTTCACCATCCGCTGCTTTATAATTGCAAAAATGCGGCGCTACCGGATTGCCGTTTTGTAAATATTTCTCTGCCCCTTCTTCTACTCTGCATGCAGCGTACTGCTCAAAAACAGAATCAATCGGCAAAAGCAGCTTTTCCGGCTGGTTTTTCAGACAAAATTGTTCAATCTCTGAGAGCATTTTTGCCTTCTCCAATGTGAACTGTCCTACGCGAGTCCTTACCAGACTTTTCATCGCCGCACCGCAGCCCAGCCGCTCCCCAATATCCTGACAGAGTGAACGTATATATGTCCCCTTTGAGCAGGTTACCTGAATTGTAAACTCATCCTTTTCAAGATTCATCTCCATAGGCAAAAGCTCATATATTGTTACCTGCCTGGGCTTTCTCTCAACCTCCTGCCCCTTTCTGGCAAGCTCGTACAATTTCTTCCCATTTATTTTGATAGCAGAATACATAGGCGGAATCTGGCTGATAGTACCAATAAAACCGGAAAGTACAGAAAGAATCTGCTCCTCCGTTACCTGAACCGTTTTTTCTTCTACTATCGTTCCGCTCATATCCAGCGTGTCCGTCACGACACCCAGCTTTACGGTTGCGATGTATGTCTTGTCCCTGTCGGCAAGAAAATCACACACTTTCGTCGCCTTTCCGACACAGACAGGGAGAACGCCAACTGCGTCCGGATCCAGCGTTCCGGTATGTCCGATTTTCTTCATGTGAAGAATCCCTCTCAGCTTAGCCACCACATCATGGGAAGTGAATCCCTGTTCCTTATAAACATTTATTATTCCGTTCATGTCAATCCTTAAACCAACTGCTTCTCTATATGCTCTGTGAGGTTATTGATAGCGTCGAATGCCGAGCCCTTTATCGAACATCCCGCCGCGCGTACATGTCCGCCGCCGCCAAAGTATCTGGCAATCTCACTCACATCAACAATATCATTCGAGCGCATACTGATTTTGAAGTCGCCTTGTTCCCTTTCGTTGAGAAGAATAGCTACCTCAATTCCTTCCGTTGTCCGCATCTCATCTATGACGCCGTCCAAATCCGAAGGCTTTGCCTCGTAAAATTCCATAATGTCTTTTTTGACAATAGAAAAAATACACCGCCCATCCAGAATCCGGACGCTCTCCATCAGGCAGCGTCCCATAATCTGAAGCTGTTTATACGTCTTCATATAAAAGCTGCCGTCAATAATTTTCCCAAATGGAATTCCCTTTTCAATCAGCTTTCCGGCAATCCTCATCGTCTCACCGGATGTATTTGAATGTTTGAACACTCCGGTATCATGTATAATACCGGTATACAAAGCACAGGCAACATCATAGCTGATTTTTTCATCCTCCATAAGCGTATATAAAATCTGTGATGTAGAACTGGCATCTGCCACAACATAATTTTCATCGCCAAATTTCGTATTGGTAATGTGATGGTCCACGTTGTAGACAAACCCCGCCTTCTTCATAACTTCCTCTGCTTTGCCAAGACGCTCCTCGTCCCCACAATCTAAGGAAATAAATAAGTCATAGCGTTCTGACTTTGGCTCAAACGCCCTCTCAGCCTTCAAATAATCAAAAGCCTCTGGAAAATCCTCCAGATATACACTTACCTTCTTAGTAGGAAAATTAGAACTTATGTAGCCGTAAAGCCCCATGCAGGAGCCAATACAATCGCCATCCGGTCTCACATGACCGCCAATCGCTATCGTATCTGCCTTTCTAATTGCCTTTATGAAATTATTCATGCTTATTCACCTCGTCAATTCGCTTTGACATCATTACTCCATACTCAATGGAATTATCCAATACGAAAGTCAACTCCGGAGTGTTGCGGAGATTCATTCTGGATGCCAGCTGATGTCTGGCAAAAGAAGCACTTTTTTTCAGTCCTTCCATTGTCTTTTCTTTGGCCTCATCATCTCCCAAGACACTGACAAAAATTTTCGCAAATTTCAAATCCGGTGTTACTTCTACCGCCATAACCGATGTCATAGGGTGTATCCTTGGATCTTTTAAATCTTCGCGGATTATCTGACTCATCTCACGCTGGACTTCACTGTTAATGCGAATATTTTTTACGCTGTTTTTTCTCATATATAAACATTCCTTTTTTCATCTTTTTCTTTTTGCTTCCACAATGTTCTGCCAAAGCTTCCTGCTACCTTGGCACTTCAACCATCTTGTAACATTCTACCTGATCTGTCTCAATAATGTCATTGAATCCAGCAAACACCAGACCACACTCATAACCAGCTGCAACCTCTTTTACATCATCCTTAAACCGCTTCAAGCTGGCAAGGTCTCCCTCGAAAATCTGCTCTCCGTCACGGGTAATACGGGCGCGGCATCCACGCTCAACCTTACCGTCCAGTACATAAGAACCAGCAATCGTACCGACACCGGACGCCTTAAAGGTCTGGCGCACTTCTACATGGGCAATTACCTTTTCCTCATAAATCGGCTCAAGCATACCCTTCATCGCTGCCTCAATATCCTCGATGGCATCGTAAATGACACGGTACAGACGGACATCAACATTTTCTCTCTCTGCGGACTCCTTTGCCATATTATCTACACGGATATTGAATCCAATAATAATGGCATTGGAAGCGCTTGCCAGATTAACATCGGATTCGTTAATTGCACCGACGCCACCATGAATAACCCGTACCGCTACTTCTTCGTTGCTCAGCTTGACAAGACTCTGTTTTACTGCTTCTACCGAGCCCTGTACATCTGCCTTAATAATCAGATTCAAATCTTTTACATTACCTGCCTGAATCTGGCTGAACAAACCGTCTAGCGAAAGTTTCTTTGCCTTTGTCTCCTCTAACAGTTTATCCTTACCCTGATCTACATATGCCTGTGCAATCTGCTTTGCCTCTTTGTCATTTTCTGTCGCCATAAAGATTTCCCCGGCGTCCGGTACTCCATTCAGACCAAGAATCTCAACCGGAGTCGATGGCTTCGCCTGCTTCACTCTCTCTCCCTTGTGGTCTATCATAGCACGGACTTTACCGTAAGCTGTTCCTACCGCAATATGGTCTCCAACATTCAACGTACCTTTTTGCACTAATATGGAAGCGACCGGACCACGTCCCTTATCCAGACGGGCCTCAATTACGATACCACGGGCACGGCGTTTTGGATTCGCCTTTAATTCAAGCACTTCAGAGGTCAGTACAATCATTTCCAGAAGATTCTCAATACCTTCCTTCGTATGTGCCGATACCGGACAAAAGATAGTGCTTCCGCCCCAGTCTTCCGGAATCAGTTCGTATTCTGAAAGCTCCTGCTTTACTCTCTCAATATTTGCGCCCTCTTTATCAATCTTATTGACGGCAACAATAATTTCCACGCCTGCTGCTTTCGCATGGTTAATCGCCTCTATCGTCTGTGGCATAACACCATCGTCTGCGGCTACTACCAAAACAGCAATATCCGTTGACTGTGCTCCTCTCATTCGCATAGAGGTAAATGCCTCGTGTCCCGGAGTATCTAAAAACGTAATCTTTTCGCCGTTAATACGCACCACATAGGCACCGATATGCTGAGTAATTCCACCCGCCTCATGCTCTGAAACATCGGTCTGGCGAATCGCATCTAACAGAGAAGTTTTACCGTGGTCGACATGCCCCATAACACAGACAACCGGTGGACGCTTTTTCATCTTACTTTCGTCTTCTTCCTCCTCCTTCAGAAGCTCTGCAACCATATCGACTTTTTCTTCCATCTCCGCAATAATATCAAAACTGAGGGCAATCTCCTCTGCTTCCTCAAACGTAATATCCTGATTCAGGGATACCATCTGCCCCTGTAAAAAAAGCTTCTTTACAAGAGCCGCTGCCGGCATCTTCATCTTTTCTGCCAGTTCGCGAATCGTGAGGGATTCCGGAATGGTAATCTGCTTAATTTCCTCAACTGGTTCCTGCTTTACCGGCTCCGGTTTGATAAACGCTCCCTTTCTGTTCGGGTCCTTTCTGGAACGGATACGGCTCATTTCCTCTTTGCTGCTCTTGCGGTAGCCGCCTGCCTTACTGCGCTCATCCTTTTTCCGATTATTTCTCTGTCTGGAGTTCTTCTGCTCCTGCTTAATTCCATCAAAACCACTCTGTGCTTTTTCAAACCGTTCAAATACGCGGTCTCCGTTATTTCCGCCCCGGCCTCCACGGTCATTCCTTCTATCGTTTCTTCTGTCATTTCTCTGTCCGCCGTTTCTTCCGCCACGGTTGTCACGGTCGCCTCCCCGCTGTCCATCTCGGTTCTGGTTCCGCTGACCATCCCGATTTCCATTCCTGTTTCCTCCGCGCTGTCCATCACGGCTCTGGTTTGTCTTTGCTTTCTCCCTGTTCCTATTACCACTACGACTGTCATTCCTACTGTCATCACGGTTATCACTCCGGGAAGACTTTGGCTCCTGTCTCAGCGGTCTGTCACTGTCAGCTTTCGGCTGGGAATCGACTGTCTTCTCCTGTACCTGTGGGGCTTTCTTTTCGGCCGCTGTCTCCGCCTCCTTCTTAGCCGGCTTTGGCTCCTGCTGCACCGGTTCTTTCTTTTCCTCCTGTACAGCCGTTTTTTCTACTGCTTTTTTAGCCGCTGTCTTTTCCTGTCCGGAAGCAGCACTCTTACTCTTTGCCTTCGAAGTGAAGGTTTTCATCAAAAAGGCAATGGCAGCATCTTCTATATTACTATTTGCGCCTTTTACCTCAAAACCATTGTCATTTAAAAGTTTAACCAAATCACTGCTTTTTATGTCCTTATCCTGTTGCTGTATACTGCGGGCGATTTCATATATTTTCATTTTTGCCATACTTTGTTACCTCCATGTTTAAATTCTTACCGATTGATGTTGCAAATCCTTTATCCATAACTGCCAGCGAAGCCCTAAACTCTTTGCCTACTGCGTTGCCAAGGACGTCCTTATCTCCGAACTCAGCATACGGAACTTTGTAATAGGCACAGGAATTTGAAAATTTTTTCTTTGTATTTGCTGATGCATCCCCTGCCACAATGACCAGATATGCCCTGCCATCGCGAATCGCTTTCTCCGTCATGAATTCACCACTTGCTACACATCCTGCTTTCATAGCGAGTCCCAGTGTACCTAGAACTTTTTTACTATTTATCATTTTTTAATTGCCTTTCTAACTCATCATATATTTCGTCCGGCACATTCATTTTAAACGAACGGCTAAGGGCATTTAACTGGCGGGCTTTTTTCAGACATTCTTCATTTTCACAAATATATGCTCCTCTGCCATTTTTTCTTCCGGTTCTATCTAACATGATATCCCCTTCCGATGTCTTTACTACCCGTATCAGTTCTTTTTTACTTTTGCTCTCACGGCAGCCGATACATTGCCGTTCTGGTTTTTTCTTTCCCTGCAAGGCCGCTCCTCCTTCATTTTTATGTGCAAAAACTTATTTGGGCACATTTCCTATTCCAGAACTCGTGACTCACTCTTGATGTCAATTTTGTATCCTGTCAATTTTGCTGCCAGCCTCGCATTCTGTCCTTCTTTTCCAATCGCCAGTGAAAGCTGGTAATCCGGCACAATAACTTCCGCACTCTTTTCTTCCTCATCTACCGTTACTGATACTACCTTGGAAGGATTCAAGGCATGCTCAATGAAAATAGCAGGATCCTCACTCCACTCCACAATATCAATTTTCTCCCCCCGCAGCTCATCTACGACCGCATTCACTCTGGCGCCATTTACTCCTACACAGGCTCCGACTGCATCTACATCCGGATTATTGCTGTAAACGGCTATCTTAGAACGGGAACCAGCTTCACGCGACACATTCTTAATTTCCACGACGCCGCTTTGAATTTCTGCCACCTCCGACTCAAATAATCTTTTCACTAATTCCGGATGAGTACGGGAAATAATAATTCTTGGTCCCCTCGTCGTATCTCTTACCTCCGTCACGTACAGCTTAATTCTCTCGTGAGGCAGGAACCGCTCAGAAGGCACCTGTTCCTGAGTAGTAAGCATAGCATCTACCTTCCCAAGATTGATATTATAATTACCATTGCTATACCGCTGTACTGTACCAGTAATAATATCCTTTTCTTTTGTATAATACTGGTCATACAGGACCTTTCGTTCCTCCTCCCGAATCTTCTGCACGACTACCTGTTTTGCTTTTTGTGCGGCGATACGACCAAAGTTTTTCGGTGTGACCTCAATACTGACAGTCTCACCTGCTCCTGTACCCGGATATTTCACTTCAGCCTCTGCAAGCGACATCTGCAAAGTAGCATCTTCCACTTCTTCTACCACTAATTTATCTTGATATACGTGAAATTCGCCTGTCTCACGGTCCAGATTTACACGGACGTTATCTGACTTCCCAAACTGGTTCTTACATGCTGCCAATAATGAATTTTCAATTGCTTCCAATAAAATCTCTTTGCTGATATCTTTCTCTTTCTCAATTGCAATCAATGCCTCAATTAGTTCCGGGTTTCCTTTCTGTGTTGTTGTCTTCTTCATTTTTTCTATTATCCTCCTATCATCTTATTTCTCATTCTTTATATCAAATTTTCCCCAGCAGACTGCTGCTGGATATTAACTAGAAATCTATAGATTTACGAATCAGGGCAATATCCTTTATCGGTATTTCCATATCCCTGTCGTCAAAGCCGAGCGTAATCACATTGTCCTGATATGATTTCAGTATGCCGATGAATTCCTTGTCGGAATACTTTTTCCCTTTTTCCTCCCATGTGACCGGAGAGAACAATTTTACCTCTACATCATTTCCGATATTCCTCATAAAGTCCTTCGGTTTCTTAAACGGCCGCAAAAGTCCCGGCGAACTTACCTCCAGAATATAGGATTCCTCAATGAAATCTTTTTCGTCCAGCAAGTCACTGAGCTCATGGTTTACCACGGTCAAATCGTCAATGGTAATCCCTCCCTCTTTGTCAATATAGGCACATAAGTGCCAGCTCCCCGCTTCCTTAACAAACTCTACGTCCACCAACTCATAGTTGTATTTCTCAAGAATCGGTGTGATGAGTTGCTCTGTCTTCTGTTCGTAATCTCGATGTTTGCTCAAATAAAAACCTCTTTTCTTCCTTATTTATGTAATGATACTTGCTTCGTGCCCCTGTCCGGCAATGTGCGGTACATGGCGCAGATTTCGCAATATGCCGTGCACAATTCGAAAATCACAGATTTTCTCATCGTGGGCTTTCGCCCTATGCTCCCTGCTTCGCAATATGCCGTGCACAATTCGAAAATCACAGATTTTCTCATCGTGGGCTTTCGCCCTATGCCAAGAAAGAAAAGCCGCCCCTCTTGTGCAAGCACAAGGGACGTCTTTTCTTTCTTGGCGCACGGCTCATTGCTTACACGAAAATGAGTGGACGCGAGTCCACTCATCCAATTAACAGTATCATTGTTTGTAGTATAGCACCAATTTATGGATATTGCAAGCGTTTTGTGTAGAAAATCGTATTTCTGCATATAACACTCGGCTAAACCATATACCTTTCAAATAGTCCGTAGGGGAATCGAACCCCTGTTTCTGCCGTGAGAGGGCAGCGTCTTAGCCGCTTGACCAACGGACCGTATCAACATTTGATATATTACTACAGTTTATCAGAAAAAGCAAGCACTTTTTTAAAAACTTCAAAAACTTAAAATATCTAACACCCACACTTATTCTTTAATGAGTTGCTCTTTACACATTTTTTCCAAAATTTTTCCGAGAAATAATCGAGCAAAAATTCTGAAAAGGCATCCAGCACAAATATTTCTCCCAGTTCTATGTATCTCTTTTGTCGTTTATAGATATCTAATGGTGTTACTTTCGTATATTCTGCATAGCTCATCACCACATCCTGACCAAATAGACAGCTTACACGCATGGCAAAGACATTGATAACTTCTCTCCACTTAGGAAAGTCATAATTATTTATTCTTGTGTTCTTACTATTGTTACCTGATTTTTCTTTATACTCTGTGAGATTAGAAATAATCCATTTGCAGGAAGTGTATGCTTTACAATCCCCCTGTACAAAGTCCCGAACTGCCTCCACCATAGGGTAATTTATGTATAACTTTCCATTTTCGGTTTCATTATCAAAACTCTCCAACATCTGTTGTAAAACTGCCTCTCCGTCTTCCCCTTCTGAAAGATTTCTTTGATGACCATCGTAATCAAAAAACAAAAAAACTTCTGCAAAATCATTCCTTGTCAATCCTGTAAGGCTTTGCTTTGCCATAATGCTGTATTCCCTTACTTCTTCTATGATATCCGTTTCAAAATCATTTTCCTTCATCATTTTCCAAAGCATATATATATTCTGTTCTGCCGGAAGGGTAATAATTTTATATTTTTCCGTATTTTTAAAATGAACTCGTATAATATTTTCAACAATTCCCTTCTCTCTACTGGCACCTTCTACAATAAATGCCTTGTATGAACCTTTATTCATTATTAAATGCACCCGCTTTATACATTTTTTGTAAGTTATGTGCCTTTCGCAGTTCCTTCTCCGTTGAGGACGAAACTGTCTTTATTTTATTGTCATTTATCAGAAAATAACAATCCGGTCTCAACAAATCATTGGTCATCAAATCCGTATTATGGGTTGACAAAAATATCTGGCACCCTTTTATCTCTTTTAATTTTCTTATAATATGTTCTGCCAACTCGAAATGATAAAACGCATCAAACTCATCAATATAAATAAAAGAAGCGGATTTCATTTCTATATACCAATAATAGAATATCGCAAGAGAGCGTGTGCCGGTAGAAGCCACTCCCCAAAAACTTGCTTCTCCATTTTCAAACTTGCAAAACAACCTTTTTTCGCCGTCGATTTCTTTCACAACCAACTCATAGTGAATATCCTGTTCATGTAAGAAATTTTCGAAATCCTTTACACTGCCACTTTCAATAATTCCTTCCGTAATACTCTTTCGGCCTAACTTAAATCCTTGATAACCACGTGTATCCAACGAATAAAACATTAGCATTTTATCTACAAAATTTACAAACTGGTAAAACGTATTGTTTATCTTATTGTCTTCCAATATAGCATTACTTTTAATAAATTTTACTCTTGAAATTGGATTTTCATAAGATAACATATTTAATGTTTCTGCCCCCTGCAACGTCGTATAGCCCGTATTTTCTATAAAATTATATGATAAGACCTCTTTTCCAGCAATATGCAGCACTTCATATAAAAGCTCGTCTTCATAAATTTTTGAATATTCATACACAACCTCTATGCCATCAAAAATAAATGTATATTCAAAGGTAGCGTTGTCTATCTTCGAATCCATATTTACATACGGTGTATAAGAACGTAATTTATTTTTGTCGGTCAGATGAAGGACAATATCAAACACCGCCAGCCCAAGATTTGTTTTACCACTACCATTCGGACCATAGATAATACCCTTTGCAACGCAATCATTTTCGATAGCCTCACTGTTAAACTCATAGCTGCACGGCTGCGATAAATCCCATGTAATCTTTTCTTTGAAATTTTTAAAATTTTTTACGCTAAATTTAGTTATCATTGCTACCATCCTTTTTTCCCATATGATAGGCAACTTCGCCCATATTTCATCTTTTGTTTCAGTTTCTGCTATTATAGCATGAATCCTCTCGCTAATCAAGAAGTTCCGTAGTTTTTTTACGGCTTTTTTATTTCTATTCTATGCCACAAGATATGCTATAAGAACCGGTTTCAAGCACTAATCCTATTATCAGTATGTACATTTTCAGACACATAATACACAAATATCACAAATAAAATCCGTCATAGACTCCATACTGTAACTGTGATATACTTGTTTAATAATATATAAAAGAAAGGAAGTAATCTACCATGGACGCAAACGAAAAACAACGCCACCTATATATAAGAAACGCACTGATCTGTTTCGCCTGCACCGCCGTCTGTATCAGTATCGACATCCGGACTTTCATTCAGGAGGGACATTTCTCTCTGAACTGGAACACCGGACTATCCTTTGCGCTGTATATCGTTCTGATACTTATGGGAGTCCGTGCCATTAAAAAATACAGAGAGCTCTCCTAGCCTAACCGTATCGTCAGGCTATTCACATAAAATCTAACAGCGACATCTGGTCGCTCAATGGCAGATTTTCTAAAAGTCCCATCTCACGCATCTTATCAACAATCGTTCCACTGACCTTACTGCGGTTTTTAAAATTCTCACAGGAAGTAAATGCTCCGTTCTTTGCCGCTTCAACAACCCCCTCAGCCGCCTTGTCTCCCATTCCGTCTATGCTGTTTAACGCCGGCATCAGTTTTCCATCTATAATCTGAAAGTGTTTTGCCTGCGCCGTAAAAATGTCAATCGGTGTAAATTCATAACCACGGGCATACATCTCCTGTACAATCTTCATATCGCCGTAAGCCGCCTGCTCCTTCTGGCTCAGCTCATTCATACGTCTCTTATAGTCCTTCATCGTCGCCTCTAATTTCTCACGCCCCTGACACATGATTTCATAGTCAAAAGCCTTCGCACGGATGCTGAAAAAAGCAGCATAGTAGGCAAGCGGATAATACACCTTAAAGTAGGCAATGCGGAAAGCCATCATGACATAGGCAACGGCATGCGCTTTCGGGAACATATACTTAATCTTTTTGCAGGACTCTATGTACCACGGCTCTACGCCAGCCGCAATCATCGCCTCCTCCATTTCCGGCTGTAGTCCCTTTCCCTTTCGCACACTCTCCATAATCTTAAACGCCAGCCCGTTCTCCACTCCGGTATGAATCAGGTACGTCATAATATCATCACGGGTACAAATCGCCGTTGACAGCGTACAGTCGCCCCTTGCAATATAATACTGCGCATTATTTAACCACACATCCGTACCATGTGACAGACCGGAAATTCGCACTAAATCCGAAAAGTTCTTCGGTTTCGTGTCCCGCAGCATCTGCATGACAAACTCCGTTCCAAACTCCGGTATTCCGAGGCTCCCCAAATCACACCCCATCAAATCCTCGGGTGTCACGCCGAGCGCACTTGTATCTTCAAATAAAGACAAGACCATCGGATCGTCCAGACTGATATCCAGTGAGTTTACCCCTGTGATATCCTCCAGCATACGAATCATGGTCGGATCATCGTGTCCGAGTATGTCAAGCTTTAACAGGTTGTGGTCAATCGAGTGATAGTCAAAATGCGTCGTAATAATCGAGGTTTCCATATCATTCGCCGGATGCTGCACTGGTGTAAAGGTGTAAATATCCCAGCCCTTTGGCAGGACAACAATACCGCCCGGGTGCTGTCCCGTCGCACGGCGCACACCGACACACCCCTCCAAAAGACGCTCGATTTCCTCTGTTCTCTTATGTACTTCCCTCTCCTCAAAATAATTCTTTACATAACCATAAGCCGTCTTATCTGCCAGCGTCCCAATCGTTCCTGCACGGAAAGTCTGACCTGCCCCGAATATTACCTCGGTATAACTATGCGCCTTACTCTGATACTCACCGGAAAAATTCAAGTCGATATCCGGCTCTTTATCTCCATAAAATCCAAGAAAAGTTTCAAACGGAATATCATGCCCATCACGGATTAACGGTGCGCCGCACTCTGGACAATCCTTCGGCGGCATATCAAAACCAGAACTTCCGGCAAACGCTCTTACCTCATCGGAATCAAAATCCACGTAGTGGCATTTCTCGCAATAATAATGTGCCGGGAGAGGATTCACCTCCGTGATACCCGACATCGTGGCAACAAAAGAAGAACCGACCGAGCCACGCGAGCCCACCAGATATCCGTCCTCGTTCGACTTCCACACAAGCTTCTGAGCAATAATATACATTACGGCAAATCCATTTTTAATAATAGAATTTAACTCATGCTCCAGCCGTTCTGACACCTGTGGAGGAAGCGGCTTCCCATACATAGAGTATGCCTTCCGGTTACAGATATCACGGAGGTCTTTATCCGAATTTGGTATAATCGGTGCACACTTATCCGGGAAAACCGGCGACATTTTTTCCACCATGTCAGCAATCCGGTTCGTGTTCGTCACGACTACCTCCATCGCCTTTTCCCCGCCAAGGTAGGAAAATTCTTGCAGCATTTCTTCAGTCGTCCGCAAATACAGAGGCGGCTGGTTATCATCATCCATCTTCTTTCCCGCAAATAATATACGGCGGTAAATTTCATCTTCCGGATCCAGAAAATGCACGTCACAGGTAGCACAGACCGGCTTATTATATTTTTCCCCCAGCCTCACGATACGCCGATTCATGTCCTTCAAATCGTCCCATGTATTGATATTTTCATAAGCGCCCTTGTCCTTCTCAAACATAAATTCATTATTGGCAATTGGCTGAATTTCCAGATAATCATAAAAATTAACTAATTCTTCAATCCGCTCGTCCTCCGCTTCGTCCAAAAGAGCGCGGTACAGTTCCCCCGCCTCACATGCCGAGCCGAGAATCAGCCCCTCCCGCCATTTCATAAGCTGACTTTTTGGAATACGCGGACGACGGTAATAATAATCTAAATGCGCCATCGACACGAGACGGTAGAGATTTACCCGCCCTACCTCATTTTTCGCAAGGATAATCGCATGATAACTCGGCTTCTTCTTAATTATCTCCGGTGCAGAATGAGTCCTTTTATACAGGGCATCTAAATCCGCTATGCCTTCTTTCTCAAGTATGGAAATCATTTTCTCAAAAATTCCGGCCGTTGCCTCTGCGTCCTCCACCGCACGGTGATGATTTTCCAGCGATATTTTCATTATCTTTGCCACATTATCCAGCGTATACCGTGCCAGATGAGGAAAGAGAACTCTGGCGATGCCGACCGTATCGACTACGGTAAACTCCACATCAATCCCCTGTTCTTTTCCTTTTTTACAAATAAAACTGTAGTCAAAACCGGCATTGTGTGCAACCAGCACACAGCCCTCACAGAATTTCAAAAACTCCGGCAATACCGTCTCAATATCGGGGGCATCCGCCACCATGGAATCGTCAATGCTTGTCACCTCGGTGATACGCAGAGGAATCGGCACACCCGGATTGACAAAAGTACTGAAACGCTCCGAAATTTTCCCATTTTCCACCTTAACTGCACCAATCTCAATAATCCGGTTTCTCGTCGGGGAAAATCCCGTCGTCTCCAAATCGAATACGACAAAAGAATCCTGAAGCGACTGACCTTCCGAATTGACTACCGTATCATCCAAATCATCTACCAGATACGCCTCACATCCATAGATAATCTTAAAATCATCCTTATATCCCGCTATCGCATGGTCTGCGTCGGGAAAAGACTGCACCACGCCATGGTCGGTAATCGCAATCGCAGGATGCCCCCAGTCATGTGCCCTTGCTACCATCTGCTTGCAGTTTGTCATACCATCCATATCGCTCATCTGCGTGTGGGCATGAAGCTCGACACGTTTCATCGGAGACTCATCAATACGTCCTACCTTAAAATTTTCAATCTCCTTCATCCCTGTGATATTTCCAACTCGGATTTCCTTGTCATATGTATCAAAAGAAGCCACCCCTTTGAGACGGATAAAATTCCCCTTTTTCACAAATTCAAAAAAAGAAAGTTCCTCTACCAGTTCCTTTTTTATAAATACTTTACATAAAATCGTATCCGTAAAATCCGTGACGGCAAAGGTTACAATCAGCTTGTCCCCCTTTATCTCCCGGCTGTCAACGTTTCGAATCATGCCGTCTATCACGACCTCGCCTATCTCGTCCACGATTTCTTTTACCGGAATAACCGTACCCTCTACATTTTTTCCAAAAAATACCGATGGGTCGTTTGCCGGCTTACGGTAATTGCTTTTCTTTGGAACAAATGGCTTTTTCTTTACCGGATCGGAAACCGTCACCGACTCTTTCGATGCGACAGAATCATTTTCATCCTTCTTTATAACCATATGATACACTTCCGGCTCCGATGGCTTTTCCCGCTCCCTTTTCACATAGTCAAAACGAACCTCTATATCTCTGTCAAACCTTTTTGCAAAATGCGCTGTCAGTAAATCACTTATCTGTGCACTTCTCTCACGGCACAGAAAATCATCATCGCACGTCACGATTAGCGTATCACCCGACACAGAAAAAGGCTCTGAAAAAAATTTCATGTAATCTACCGCATTTTTCTCCCGCAGTTCCTCCTTCAATGTGTCTTCACATAGAGAAATCAGCCTTTCCAAATCATATTCCTTCGTAAAAGGGTACGATATTTCAAGCTTTGGGCGGACGCCCAGCCGCCGGAATGCCTGCTTATATAATTTCTGCTCCATATTTTTAATCACACGGTAATGTAAAAGCTGGTCGCATCTACAATAGATAAACGCCAGCATTTTTGTTTTCGACGCACTAACCTTCTCCACCATCGCACTGGAAAAATAGTCATATAATTTCTCGTCTACGGATAAATCCGGGAACGCTTCAAAAAAATGAACCACAAAATGCCCCCTTTATTAACTCCAATGTATCAACTCCTGCCGCAAGGTTTCTAATAGCTCGGACTCTGGTACCTTTTTCACAATCTCTCCCTTTTTAATCAGAAGCCCTTCTCCGATACCGCCGGCAATTCCGATGTCTGCCTCTCTCGCCTCGCCCGGGCCGTTTACTGCACAGCCCATTACCGCCACCTTAATATCCAAATCAAAATCTTTGACCATCTCCTCCACCTGCTCGGCAAGCCCAATCAAATCGATCTGGGTGCGCCCACAGGTCGGACATGACACAACACTGATTCCGCCCTTTCTCAGGCCAAGTGTTTTCAGAATCAGCTTAGCCGCATAAATTTCCTGAACCGGATTTCCTGTCAGCGACACCCGGATGGTATCGCCGATGCCCTGATACAAAATATTTCCGAGTCCAATCGCCGATTTTATACTGCCGGAATAGACTGTTCCCGACTCGGTAATGCCGACGTGAAGAGGGAAATCCGTCTTCTCTGCCAGCAGTTCATGCGCACGGATACTCATCAGCACATCTGAAGATTTTATACTAATGACGAGATTTTCATAACCCATATCACAAATCAAATTTACCTTATCCAGCGCGCTTTCCACAATTCCCTCTGCAGTCACGCCGCCATACTTTTCAATCAGATTCTTCTCAAGAGAGCCACTGTTTACCCCCACGCGGATTGGTACATTTCTCTCCCGGCAGCAATCCACGACTGCCTGTATTCTTTCGCGGCTTCCAATATTTCCCGGATTAATACGAATTTTATCCGCGCCGTTTTCCACCGCCGCTATCGCTAATTTATAGTCAAAATGGATATCTGCCACAAGCGGAATATGGATTTGCTTCTTTATTTCGTAAAAAGCCTCTGCCGCCTCCATTGTCGGGACGGCGCAGCGGATAATCTCGCACCCTGCCTGCTCCAACGCCAAAATCTGCTCCACCGTGGCAGAAACATTTTCTGTCTTCGTATTCGTCATGGATTGAATTGCAATCGGGTTATCGGAACCTATCTTTACTCGTCCAATGGCAATCTCCCTCGTCGGTTTCCTTATCATATTTCGCTCCCTCCAGAATGTTTACTTCTCTGCCGCACATCCCCGGCGATTGTCCTAAAACAATTTAATCACGTCGTTTGCCAAAATGAGAACCATCAAAACCATAAGGAGCATAAATCCGGTCACATTGACATAATTTTCGATTTTGCGGTTCAAAGGCTTCCTGCGAATCCATTCGACAATCAAAAATAACAGCCTTCCACCGTCTAACGCCGGAATCGGAAGCAGATTCATCACACCGAGATTGGCGGTAAGCAAAATACTGATATTTAAAATACTCAGCATAACAACCGAAATCCCCTTAGGTTTCGCCGTGTTCACCGTATTTCCTACAATCTTTACAATACCAACCGGACCGGCAATATCTTTTGTACTGACCTTACCCTGTATCATTTGTCCGAGACTTTCCACTGTCGTGAAAATCCAGAACTTTACTTCATACGCAGCGTACTTTACGGCACTGAAGCCGCCCAATTTCGTTCTTCCATTTCCATAGGCAAAGCCAAGCCGATATTTTTCTACGCCATCCTGCCCTTTCACAAGTTTCGGCGTCACCGTTACAGATTTCTCCACGCCGTCTCTCTCAACTGTAATATCAATCGCCTCGTCCGACATCTTGTGGAACTGGAAATACGAATCAATTTCACGGTTAATCACAATATTTCTTCCGTTAATTTCTGTGAATACATCGCCTTCCTGAATTCCTGCCTCCGCAAGCGGCATCCCCTGCTCGACATTGCTGACTACCGGCGCATCATATCCGACACTGACCATAATGATAAAGGCAAGCAGAAAAGCGAGGATAAAATTAAAGAACGGTCCGGCAAAAATAATAGCCATACGGGCATACACCGATTTCTTCCCAAAAGCGCTGTCATCCTCCACTTCTTCCTCCTCGCCTAACATCATACAGGAACCGCCAAACGGAAGAAGCTTAATGGAGTACAACGTGCCCTCATCGTATTCCGGATGTTCCTCAAAAAATTTTGTGGATTTGAGAAATAAAACATTTCTTCCCTCCACAGTTTTTCCCCATGAGATGAGACGCGGTCCCATACCGAGAGAAAACTCGATTACCTTAACTTTATTCCATTTTGCCACGATAAAATGTCCAAACTCATGTATAATAACGATAAGGCTAAAAACAAGAATCGCGATACAAATATTCCAAAAACTCATATTATCCTCCATTCTGCGTCCAAACGCGCATATGTCTCCTTCTCTGCTTCTAAGATTTCACTCAAACTTGGATTTCCTACTCTATTATGATATTTCATTGCATGCTCTATCATATCATATATTTGTAAAAATTTGATTTCCTTATTCAAAAATTTCGCCACCGCATATTCATTCGCTGCATTCATAACAGTCGGCATTGTGCCGCCAATCCGGCTTGCCTCCATCGCTAACGGTATGCCGCGGAGCACATCCGTATTCGGCTTTTCGAAATGAATTTCCGCTATTTTTTCAAAATCCAGACGCTCTCCATCCAAAAATACCCGTTTCGGATAATACAGCGCATATTGAATCGGCAGACGCATATCCGGTGTTCCAAGCTGTGCCATCACCGCACCGTCCCGAAATCCTACCATTGAATGTATGATACTCTGCGGCTGTACCACAACATGGATTTTACTGAGCGGAACGCCAAATAGCCACTTTGCCTCGATAATCTCCAATCCCTTATTTATCATCGTTGCTGAATCCACCGTAATTTTAGGCCCCATCAACCAGTTCGGATGAGCCAGCGCCTGTTCTACCGTTACCTGCTCCAGTTCTTCCCTACTGTAACTGCGAAACGGTCCACCGGAAGCGGTCAAAAAAATTGTCTCTATCTGGCTTCGCTTCTCCCCATGCAGCGACTGAAAAATCGCAGAATGTTCACTGTCTACCGGTAATATCCTTACCTTATGCCTTTTTGCAAGAGGCATAATGATATGCCCCGCCGTCACAAGCGTCTCTTTATTCGCAAGGGCAATATCCTTTCCCGACCGAATCGCTTCGATCACCGGACGAAGTCCTATCATGCCGACCATAGCCGCCACAACGGTATTTACTCCCCGTAGCTTTGAGACCCTTAAAAGACCTTCCATGCCACATAACATCTGACATTCTTCACCGGGAATCAGGTATTCCAGCTCCTTTATTTTTTCCTCATCCTTCATCACGACATAATCCGGCTGAAATTCTATCACCAACTCTGCCATCTTCTTGACATTGCTTCCTCCTGTCAGCGCCGCAATGTGGAAATCCTTCCGGTTCTTCCGAACCACATCCAGTGTCTGGGTTCCGATAGAACCGGTCGCTCCCAGTACAGTAATCGTTTTCATTCACTAACCTCATTTCTCTAAAAGTGGATATATGATGTTAAAACCAACAAATAATATACAAACGGTGCCACAAACAACACACTGTCAAACCGGTCCAGTACGCCTCCGTGTCCCGGTATCAGCTTTCCATAATCTTTAATTTCGTAATTTCTCTTAATCGCAGAGGCCGCCAAATCACCATACTGCGAAATTACCGCACTTATCATAGCTACAAGTGGAAATACAACCATCGGGCTTATGACAAACACCGTATGATACGGGAAAAAATAGGAGTAAATAAATCCAATCAGACCGGCTCCCACAACACCGCCAATGCACCCCTCTATCGTTTTTTTCGGACTTAAATCCGAGAAATGATGCTTTCCAAACAGCATGCCCGTAACATACGCACACGTATCAGAGCCCCACGAACCAATGACAATCAGCCAGACAAACCAGTGACCATGCTCAAGACACCTCGTCTGATATACATAGGAAAGCAGATATGCGACATAGAAAAGCGCCAGAAAACTGCGTGCCACCTTATCAATCTTATATTTTGGATATTGGGTAACATACGTTACTAACAGTACAATCAGTGTCAGCACAAGAAGTCCCAGCGCCCACCGCTGTAACTGAAAATGAAGGAGCACATAGTACGCTGCCGTACTTATATATACCGTCACTGCCAGAGGATGTTTCTCCATTTGAAATACCCTGAGTATCTCATATATTCCTGAAAGGGCTAAAACCCCCAGCACGGCCAACAGCCATATATCTCCAAATACCAGCACAAAAATCGCTGCCAGCATTAACACAATTCCGCTCAGCAAACGTGTGACAAACATAACACAACCTCCTAAACTGCCCCAAAGCGCCTGTCTCTCTGATTATAGTAATCAACCGCCTTTTGCAGTTCCTTTTTATTAAAATCGGGCCAGAGTACATCAGTAAAATAAAACTCTGTGTACGCCAGCTGCCAAAGTAAGAAATTAGATAATCTCTCCTCTCCGCTCGTGCGGATTAGTAAATCTGGATCCGGAATCCCCTTTGTATCAAGATAACCAGAAAACATTTCCTCGCAGATATCCTCCTCGCGGATAGCTCCATCCCGTACCTTTTGGCACAGTTTTCTTATCCCCCGAATTATCTCATCCCTACTTCCGTAATTCAGCGCCACTTGAAAATGAAGACCTGTATTATTCTTCGTTGCCTCCTCAAGCTCCCGGATACTCTGTTTCATATCCTCAGCTAACGGAGTAATATCACCCAGCACCTTGACACACATATTATTTTTTGTACTTCTCTTAATACAGTCTTTTAAATACTGGCGCAGAAGCTTCATCAATGCATCTACCTCATCCTTGGAGCGTTTCCAGTTCTCTGTTGAAAACGCATACACCGTGAGATAGTTGATTCCCATATTATAGGCATCCTCACAAATCTGCTCGACCGTCTTACTTCCAGCCGCATGTCCCGCCTTTCTCGGCAAAAAACGTTTTTTTGCCCATCTGCCATTGCCATCCAGAATGATAGCGACATGGTTCGGTGCATTGAATTCAGAACGCTCCATCACAACCTCCTTCTTCCCTTACAAAAACGAAGGACAGACCGATTCAATATGAATCCACTGTCCCTGTCATTTTATTTTTATACCGTCATAACCTCGCTGGACTTAGCATCTATTGCCTTATCTACCTCGGAAATAAACTTATCCGTCAATTTCTGAATTTTATCTTCCTGCTGTTTCTGCTCATCTTCAGAAATTTCATTTGCCTTAGCCGCTTTCTTTACTGCGTCATTCGCATCCCGACGGATGTTTCGGACAGCAACCTTCGCCGCCTCTCCTTTTTTCTTAACATCCTTAACCAGTTCCTTACGTCTTTCCTCGGTCAGCTCCGGAAATACAAGACGGATTGTCTTACCATCATTGGCTGGAGTAAGCCCGATATCAGAGGAAAGGATTGCCTTCTCAATATCTTTAATCAAGCTGGCGTCCCACGGCTGAATCTGAATCATTCTTGCCTCCGGAACAGAAATATTGGCAACGCCCTGAAGCGGCGTCATCGTTCCGTAGTAGTCAATCTGGATTTTATCCAGAATACGCGGGTTCGCACGCCCCGCACGAATCGCTGTATATTCCTCCTGCAAATTGGAAAGGGATTTCCCCATCTTCTCCTCATACATACTTATATCAAAGTCCATTTTGATTAACCTCCATATCCTTCTAACTTTATTTCACAAAAAAACCGTTGTGGAATGTTTGTTCTCAGACAGTAATAATTGTTCCTGTACAGGAGCCGCTTACCGCATTTACAATACTATTCTCCTCGTTTAATCCAAATACACACATCGGCATTTTATTTTCCATACACAGCACCGCAGCGGCAAGGTCAACTACACCAAGCTTTTTGTCTACGATATCTGCCATCGCCATCGTATCATATTTCTTTGCCTCCGGATTTACCGCCGGATCGGAATCATAGACACCATCGATTGATTTTGCGGCAAGTATAACATCTGCCTCAATTTCTATTGCACGAAGTGCCGTCGCCGTATCCGTCGAAAAATAGGGATGCCCGGTTCCTCCTGCAAAAAATACCACCATGCCCTTACTGAGATATTTATTTACCCGATCTTTGGAAAAAAGCTTTGTAAACGAACCGCACTCAAACGGCGTCAACACCTGTGTCATAAGTCCGACATGCCGACATATCTCCGACATATAAATACAGTTCATAACGGTAGCCATCATACCAATCTGGTCTGCTTTTGTGCGGTCGATTGTCTCGCTCGTGCGTCCACGCCAGAAGTTCCCGCCACCGATTACGACAGCGACTTCCACGCCGTCTTCGGTAAGCTTTTTAATCTGCTCTGCCACCGGGATACAGGTCGCCTCATCAAAGCCCGTGCCTTTCTCCCCTGCCAGTGCTTCCCCGCTTAATTTCAGTAAAACTCTTTTATACTGTCTCATCATATCCTCCATTCCGAAGCGCAAGCTTAGAAATTACTAATTACTCAAAGAAGGAATCCAAATCTACATCTGCAAACTGCAGGGAGCAGTGTCCGTCAATTACCGCACCACTGTTAATCTGAATGGATTTAGCCTTGATAGAACCTTTTACTACTGCCGTAGAATCAACGATAACCGGACCATTTACCTCGATATCGCCCTTTACTGCACCTGCTACGACAACAGATGTACAGTTTACATTACCGATT
The DNA here is from genome assembly GCA_002362575.1 of Lachnoclostridium sp. UBA3262. Lineage (GTDB taxonomy): Bacteria > Bacillota > Clostridia > Lachnospirales > Lachnospiraceae > Eubacterium_F. The sequence continues at coordinate 49,606 of DEUM01000023.1, forward strand.
ACTACCGTACCGACATCAATCTTAACGATTCCCTTACTGTTGATGTCTCCTTCCAGACGCGGTGTATTGACATAAATCTCAGAAGCAATCGTGTTTCCTGCCACGCGACCGGTAATAGTCAGCTTGCCCTGACATTCTACATCACCCTCAATCGTACCCTTTACAACAAGGGAGGTGTCGGATTTAATTCCACCGTTGATTGTCGTACCTTTCGTAATAACAGTAACTTCTGGTGCTTCTTCCTCATTATCTAGAATCTCATTATTTACTTCTTCGCTCATTACTGGCTCCTCCTTCACAGACTCAATTATTTCTTCTTCCTCGTCGGCTTCTTCTTCCGTTTCCTCTGGAATTATCTCCGGACTTTCCTCTGAAACATCCGCTATATCCAAAATATCATTGCTTTCTTCTGCTACTTCTGCTTCTCCGGCTTCTTCCGGCTCATCCAAATCCGTCAGCAATTCTTCAAATCCTATTTCTTCCTCCTGATTATCCGAAACTTCCAAATTGATGTCCTCCGGATTTATCTCCGCTGTGCTTTCTGCTGACAAAGCTTCTGTCAAAGATTCTTTTTCCTTCTTATCATTATAATCTTCAACAACCTTTTCTTCCGGATTATTTTCTAATCCCTCATCCAGAGACTCTGCCAGTTCATTCACGGACTGAGCAATATCCTCTTTTAAATCCTTAAAAAAACTCATGAAATATCCTCCTACAGTTATTCGTTGTGCCGGACAAGTTTTGTATTCCTGTCAATCGGCAACAACTTATAATTTTCTTTTTTTAACTCTTTTATAATAGCCGGCAACGCCCGTGCTGTCATCGGCTTGTCCGCCGCATCCTGCATGAGCACTACCGAGGTATCATACTTTGACACTTCCTGAAGAATCCCCTTTACCATCTGCTTTTTCGCAATATAAGGATTCCCTACATCCGGACTGACTACATTCCAGTCTACATAAGATACATTTTTCTGGTTCAATACCTGAATAAATTCTTGAATCGGCACTTTCGTACTTTTTGTGCTGCTTCCCCCAGGAAAACGGTAAAACTCCGGATATACTCCTGTTATCTTATATAAATATCGATATATCTTATCAAAATCTTTCGTAAAAGAATCCGCTGACTCATAGATTTCTTTATATATATGAGAATACGAGTGCATACCAAGAGTATGCCCCTCTTTCACAATCCTTTTATATATTTTTTTCGAGTAAGAATCCTCCTTACCCATCACAAAAAAAGTCGCCTTTATCTTTTCCTTTTTCAAAACATTCAAAATTTTTTCTGTCTGCGTCCCCGGACCATCCTCGAATGTCAGATACACCTTTTTCTCCAACTGCTTCGCAACCGGTCGTTCCGTCGGCGCCGCACTGTTCTTTGCTTCTGACGGCGTAGTCTTCTTTTCCTTTGCCTGAACAACCTCCATCTCACTGACCTGTTCCGCATTTCTTTTATTCTCGCTTATCTGATTCAACTGACTCTGCAGAGAAAACACCTTTACCAGCAAAAATATTGAAAGCACCGTGGGCAGTAATAACAATATAACGCCTGTCGTTATAATAATCTTTTTAATTCTGCGCACCCGTTTTTTACGGTATTCTGCGCTTACCTTTCCTATCGTATCGCCCGTCAATTCACGGCCTCCTTACCCTTTATTCTTCCGGCAGCCGAAGTACACTATCCAGCTTCCTTTCCTTCTTTTCTCTTTTGTGCTCATATAACTGTGCATCTGCCGCATTCACACAATCCTCCAGACTCGCCTGTTCACCTGCTTTCAAAAGAAAATATCCAACGCTGGCACGCACCAGATACGGCAAATCACTCGAATCATTAAAATCATCCAGATAATTCTGGAACTTTATCATAAATTCCTCGGCATCCTTTTCTTCATAATCAATGCCGACAACATTATACTCATCGCCACCAACTCTGGCACAGGCATCATTTCTCCCCGCCGCCGCTTCCATCGCCGAACCAATGGTCTTTAATGCAAGGTCGCCGTTCATATGCCCGAAGCGGTCATTTACAATCTTTAGATTATCCATATCAATGGCAATAATAACAAAACCTTTTTTCTCTTTCTGCGCCTTTGTGTAATAGTCCTCTGAGATGGACTCAAAGCCCCGCCTGTTGTACAGTCCGGTTAGCGCATCATGAATATAGAGATTACTTAACTCCTGCAACAGTCCATGATTTTTTTGCTTAATCCGTATTGTATCCAGTGCATTTCCCAAAATAGCAAGCCAGTTCTGGAAAGTTTTATTGGCACTGTACACACCTTCATAGCTGATGGCAAAATAGCCAAAGGAATACTGGTTATTGTGCAGAGGAAAGAAATAATAAATCATCGGCCCCTCCTCCTTCGCCTCCTGCGGAAGCAGATTGTCTGTATCAAAAACCTCCGTCTTTATCGGCTTCCTATTCATTACGGCACCGACTGCTTTACTCTTTTTTGCAAAACCAACACTCGCCGAGCGGTATTTCGGGTATTGCACACCCTTTCCCTCGCCCAGACAAATAAAGAAATTGCGAACATGATTATCAGAATAATCCAGTAACCGCACATAATTTTCAATGCCGTCCAGCTTGTCTAAATCAGACAAATCAACAAACATATATGTGTTTGTCTGAATCAGCTCGAGAATACTCTGGTGTTCCCGTTCCTGACGGACACGCTTCGCTAACATCGTCTGCATGTTAAAAGTCTGGCAGCCACATGAATTTCGAATTTTTACCTCTGCATCCAGATATCTTACCCTATCTACTTCCTCACCGTTCCACATCTTCTCAATTATTTTGAGCGCGGTTCTCGTCATTTCTTCAATCGGTACAGATACGGTAGTGATTGGCGGCATAGTAATAGATGCTTCCCATATATCATCAAAACCGGAAATTGCAATATCATCCGGTACAAGAAAGCCTTTCGCAATGAGTTCATTTGATAAAGAAGTCGCCATATAGTCATTCGCACAAATGACGGCATCCGGCATCTCCTCTAACTCCATAGTAAAGTATTCCGCTGCTTCCTTTGCCTTATCCTTCCAAAAATCCCCCTCAAAGACCAGCGTCTCATCATATGAAATTCCTCTATTTTCAAGCGCACATTTGTAATCCTCCAGTCGTTCAATCGAATCTGGATGATCAAACGGACCACTCATAAACGCCAACCGTTTCTTATGATGTTCGTCCGTAAAATGGTACACAATCTGCTCAATCATATGCTTTTGGTTAATAAGAACACATGGATACTTTCCGGAATCATGCCGCAGCGTAACAACCGGACACTGGCACCGGGTATTGACATATTCCCATACCTTTTCCAATGCACCCGGATTTACTATCGTATCATGGCAAAAAATAAGCGCATCCAGCTTTTCATAAGGAACTAAATGAATAATATTCGCCTCTCCGCGCCCATTTCTCGTATCTACACCATAACAAGTATAAAATGTGAAATAGGTTATGTTATATCCTGCTGCCTGTGCATAAGATGTTATCGTGTGACACACCTGTTCCTGATAATGTGAAGAAACATCACATAAGATAACGCCAATAGTTTTTCTTCCGTTTCCAAGCATTTTCATCCCCCATTTCATAAATATATACATATACTCTTACATTATAACACAAAATGAGATTATTTCCACTTGTTTTTTTTGGAATATATAATTAAATATGAAATTAACAAAATAACAGCAAAAAAAATCCAGCAGAAAGAACTGCCGGATTCCTTTTTTTCAATTTTCCTTTTCTAAAAACAAATCTTCCCCATTGGATTCAATTACCTTTTGATACCAATAAAAGGATTTCTTTTTATACCGTTTCATGGAACCATTTCCGGCATTATCCCTGTCTACATAAACAAATCCGTATCGTTTACTCATCTCACCCGTAGAAGCACTGACTAAGTCAATACACCCCCATGGCGTGTAGCCCCAGAGTTCAACACCGTCCTCCTCTACTGCCTGCTTCATTGCCTTGACGTGTTCCCTCAAGTATTCAATCCGATATCCGTCGTCCACCGTATAGGAACCCTGCCCATCCTCTATCAGTTCATCTCTGGCGCCCAGACCGTTTTCCACGATAAACAATGGTTTCTGATAACGGTCATACAAAGTATTCAAGGTAATTCGCAATCCGAGAGGATCAATCTGCCAGCCCCATTCACTGACCTTCAAATAAGGGTTTTTTGTCCCCTTAAAAGCATTTCCGACAGATTCACCGACACCCTCCTGCGTCGTGACACACCGCGAGGAATAGTAGGACAGGCTGATAAAGTCTACTGTATTTTCTTTCAAAAGCTGTCTGTCTTCCTCCGTCATGCCGATATCCAGCCCCATTCGCATAAACTTCCTTTTTGCATACTCCGGATAATATCCCCTTGCCTGAACATCAATAAAGAGCAGATTCTCCCTCTCTTTCTTCTTTGCCTCCCACACATCCTCCGGCAGCGGGCTGTAGGGATAATATTCCCCGGCTGCCAGCATACATCCGACTTTGTTTTCCTTATCCGTCTCATGGGCAATCTTTGTCGCCCACGCACTTGCCACGAGCTCATGGTGGGCGCTGAGGTATTTTGCTTCCTCTCTATCCTCGCCCTCTTTAAATAAAAGTCCCGCCCCAAGAAAGGGAAGATGAAGTATCATATTAATTTCATTAAAGGTCAGCCAGTATTTTACAAGTCCTTTATAGCGGGTAAACAGCGTCGTGACAAGGCGTTTATAAAATTCAATCATGCGTCGGTTTTTCCAGCCGCCGTATTCCGTTATCAAATGCATCGGGCAGTCAAAGTGCGTGATTGTTACGAGCGGCTCGATACCGTAACGCCTACATTCCCGGAACACATCCTCGTAGAATTTCAGTCCCTCCTCATTGGGCGTCATCTCATCCCCATTTGGGTATATTCTCGACCATGCAATAGACAGACGGAAGGTTTTAAAGCCCATTTCTGCAAACAGCTTTATATCTGCCTTGTAGCAATGGTAAAAATCTATCCCCTCCAGCGCAGGATAATAATATCCGTCTTTTATTTCTGTCATGCACTTCTCACCGCGTAGAACTGCCCCTCTCTCATCGCCATGGGGAATCACATCGACATTGGCAAGTCCTCTGCCACCTTCCCGATAGGCCCCTTCACACTGGTTCGCTGCCGTTGCACCGCCCCATAAAAAATTTTTGCTAAACGCCATTTTTATCTGACCACCTTTCTTTTCCTAAAGCTTAAACTGACGTTTCTAAGTCGAACCCATGATAATCGCTTCATCCTTTATGCTGTTAAGGCGGCGAGTATCCTATCGTTTCTTGCCTTTATATCACTCCCCGAAAAATATTGTTTCCCTTGTTTACAAATGCGCCGCCCGAGCATTGTCTGAGATGTCTG
>DEUM01000023.1:55281-57771 GCA_002362575.1 Lachnoclostridium sp. UBA3262
GTCTGAGATGTCTGCTGTCACTTTTCCTGCCTTTTGGCAGTGCGTTCTCACTAAAGCCGCCACGCAGACAACGAGTTTTGCAAAGGGCGGTGAAAAGTTTTTGTAAACAAGGGAAACAATTTATTTTTCGCAGGGAGTGATGTTCCGGCAAGAAACGTAGGATATCCGCCGCATAACCGCAAAGGATTGAGCCCGAAACGGGTTCGACTTGATACCGTTAAGCTAACAGATTGCCTTCATAATCGTCTCTGCCTTTTTAACATTGCCCTGTTCTCCGGTTGTAACATTGGCATATTCCGCACTATTTGTAATAATAACTGGCGTTACCGTGTCATATCCCGCTTTCTTGATTTCTGCCAGATTTACCCTCAGCACAGGCGTCCCGATTTTTACGCGGTCTCCCGCTTTTACTAAGGGGGAGAAATGCTTTCCTTCCAGATTCACCGTATCCAGTCCCACATGAATCAGTACCTCCGCCCCTTCCTCAGACAGAAACCCAATCGCATGTCCGGTATCAAACACCACCTGAACCGTACCGTTTACCGGAGAGACAAATATGTCCTCTTCTGGAATAACCGCCGCACTTTTTCCCATCATTTCCTCTGAAAATGTTTTATCCTTCACTTCGGATATTGGCAGTAATCGCCCTGTCACAGGAGAAGCAATATCGACAATTCCCTGCTTCGGAGGCTCCTTTACTGTTTCCATTTTCGTCTCCGTCCCTGTCTCTGTTCCACCTTCGTTTCCCTCATAAACCTCCGTCAGCGAATCTCCCGCCGAATCGTCTTTGAACAAGACATAGCTTACTATAAAAGAAATGACAAAGGCAATGCCGGCGCCTACACAGGCATGTATCAAATCCGCAAAGCCAGTTCCACCCAGATACCCGGGAAGCGTCAGCAGTCCCGGCGAACCTCCGGCATAATTTTTTACCCGGAACAGCCCGACATACAATCCGCCTGCCGCCCCGCCAATACAGGCAGAGATGAGCGGCGTCTTAAAACGCAGATTGATACCGTAAAGCGCTGGCTCCGTAATACCGCATACCGCCGTAATTCCTGCCGAGCCTGCCAGTTGTCTGACCTCCCTTGCCTTTGTCTTTACAGCTACTGCAAAAGCAGCGGCACCTTGTGCAATATTCGACGCTAAGTTCGCCGGATATACAATCGTATCGTAGCCCGTTGTCATACGGTTATTGATACCAATCGGAATGATACCATAATGTGTTCCTGTCATTACTAACAGCGGGAATAAGCCGCCCAGAATCAGTGGGACAAGCCAGCTCACATAGGTATTTAAAAGATTTACTCCGTCTGCAATCCAGTTCGCAACGACATAGCCTACCGGTCCTAAGAGCAGCAGCGATACCGTTCCGGTAACAAGAATCGTAATCAGGGGCTTTGTAAAAAATTTAATTGCTTTTGGCGATATCTTATCTGCGATTGGCTCTACATAGGACATAAACCACACAGTTAAAATAATAGGGATAACGGAGGACGAATAGCTGGCATTATATACCGGCAGGAAAAATAACCGGATTGCCTCTCCCGTCTCTTTTGAGGCCGTTACCATATTGACAAAATTCGGGTGCAGTAAAATGCCGCCGAGCATCATAGCAAGATACGGGTTACAGTCGAACTTTTTCGCCGCCGAGTTCGCAAGGAGAATCGGCAGAAAATAAAACGCCGCATCCGCCATAAAACTAATGACCTGATACGTGCTTCCCTCCGTATCGATCCAGTGAAAGGCTGTGAGAACGGCAAGTATTGCCTTCAACATTCCGGCAGCGGTAATCGCAGAGAGAATCGGTGTGAAAATACCGGTTATCGTATCAATAAAACGGCTTCCAAGCCCCTTCTTCTCCTCCGGCTGCGAGCTTCCCTTACTTATCTTATTTAGATTACACTCCTCGGCAATCGGTTTGTACACATGGTTTACATCATTACCAATTATAATCTGGTACTGTCCTCCCTTGGAAACTACGCCAAGCACACCCTCTGTACTTTTCAATTTTTCTGTCTGCGCCTTTGATTCCTCTTTTAAATTAAAACGCAGTCTGGTTGCACAGTGGTTGATTCCTGTAACATTTTCCTTTCCGCCGACAAGCTCCAGAATTTTTGCTCCCAGCTCCTGATAATTCATCTCGATTCCTCCTGTCCGCCTGACTTTTATATACAGGCTGATTTTATTCTTAAAGTAAAATTTTTTTAAATAAAAAAGCTATACTTTCCATACTTATTTTGTGTATGGGTTAGTATAGCCTTTTTTTATATTTCTATTCGTTTATCAAATATTCTAACCTGACGGTATCAAGTCGAACCCGTTTCGATACAGGGCAATTGCCTGATCCTTTGCGATTATGCGGCGGATATCCTACCGTTTCTTGCCGGGATATCACTCCCCGCGAAAAATAAATTGTTTCCTTTGTTTGCAAAAACATTCTGCCACCCTTCGCAAAACTCGTTGTCTGGTGGTGCATTTGTACCGCTG
>DEUM01000017.1 GCA_002362575.1 Lachnoclostridium sp. UBA3262
CGGCGCTAGTGAGAACGCACTGCCAAAAGGCAGGACAAGCGCCATCAGACATCTCAGACAATGCTCGGGCGGCGCATTTATAAACGAAGGAAACATAATTTTTCGGGGAGTGTTATAAGCCAAGAAACCGAGGGATACCCGCCGCCCTAAAAATGCAAATGATTCAGCGATTGCCCTGCCGTTTGCTGTATAACCCTTGCGCCGGCTAAGATTTTCATATATAATGATATATATTTAGTAAAAAAAGGTCTTATGACCTCAATCTTCAGTGAAGGAGGAAATATTTTGGACGAAAAACAAGAGTTTAAGCCTTATGTCCCGGCAGACAAGGTTGTGCCGGAATTTACAGTGACTTCTGTGGTCATTGGTATACTTTTGGCTGTTTTATTTGGAGGGGCGAATGCCTATCTGGGACTGCGCGTCGGTATGACGGTATCGGCATCCATACCAGCGGCGGTTATTTCAATGGGAATTATCCGCATGATTATGAAACGCGAGTCCATTTTGGAAAACAATTTAGTGCAGACAATCGGTTCTGCAGGTGAGTCTGTGGCGGCAGGAGCCATTTTTACATTGCCAGCTCTTTTTATATGGGCAGAGGAGGGAATCGGTTCCAAGCCAAATCTGTTTTCGATTGCGCTGATTGCACTCTGTGGCGGTGTGCTCGGCGTTCTGTTTATGATTCCGCTTCGTACAGCGCTCATCGTGGAGGAGCATGGAACTCTGCCATATCCGGAGGGACAGGCCTGTGCCGAGGTGCTGATTGCCGGAGAGGAAGGCGGCGCAAAAGCTGGTACCGTCTTTGCCGGACTGGGGATTGCCGCTGTGTATAAGTTTATTGCAGACGGTTTGAAGGCATTTCCGAGTGAGGTAGATTTTCCGATTAAGGCGTACAAGGGTTCCGGTATCGGTATGGATGTTCTTCCGGCGCTGGCGGGTGTCGGTTTTATCTGCGGGCCGAAAATTTCATCCTATCTGTTTGCCGGTGGTACATTGGCGTGGTTTGTCATTATGCCGTTGATTTATCTGTTTGGCCGTAACATTGTCATCTATCCGGCAGACAAGACAGTAATGGAATTGTATGCAGAGCAGGGACCATCCGGTCTGTGGAGTAACTATGTAAAATATATTGGTGCCGGTGCTGTGGCAGCCGGTGGTATTTTAAGCCTGATTAAATCATTGCCGCTCATTGTCAGAACCTTTGCCAAGGCAGTGAAAGGGTTTGGTGCAAAGGCAGGGAGTACCAGCCGGACAAGCCGGGATCTTCCGATGAGTTTTGTATTAGCGGGAGCTGGTGTCATTGCAATTGTAATCTGGCTTCTTCCAGCGATTCCGGTGTCACTTCTTGGAGCTTTGATTATCGTAATATTTGGATTCTTTTTTGCAACCGTATCTTCCCGTATGGTAGGAATTGTCGGCAGCAGTAATAATCCGGTGTCTGGTATGGCGATTGCAACACTGCTGTTTTCATCCCTGATTTTGAAGGCGACGGGGAATTCCGGAGCAAGCGGGATGGTTTCTGCGATTACGATAGGAACTATTATTTGTATCATTGCGGCGATTGCCGGAGATACATCACAGGATTTAAAGACCGGTTATATCATTGGTGCTACCCCGAGGAAACAGCAGATGGGTGAGTTGATAGGATGTGTTGTTTCTGCTATTGCGATAGGCGGAATTTTGTATCTGCTCAATGCCGCATGGGGATATGGTTCTACGGAGCTTCCGGCACCACAGGCTACTCTGATGAAGGTAGTTGTGGAAGGTGTTATGGGTGGTAATCTACCATGGACTCTTGTAATGATTGGCGTGTTTATCGCTATTGTAGTAGAGGTACTGGGTATTCCGGTACTTCCGTTCGCGATTGGTCTGTATCTGCCGATTCATCTATCCACACCGATGATGGCAGGTGGTCTGGTGCGTCTGTGGCTGGAGAAACGGAAAAAAGCAGATGAGAAGACAAAGAAAGCAGATGTGGATAATGGTATTCTCTACAGTGCCGGGTTAATCGCCGGGGAGGGAATGATAGGTATTCTTCTCGCTGTCTTTGCCGTGATTCCGGTGGGAGACGGTTCGTTCGGTGACGTCGTGGGAAGTATTCTTCCGGCAAGCCTGAGTGATAATACGGTTTTAGGCAGTAATATTGTAGGACTTGTATTTTTTGCCCTGCTCTTACTGACACTTTTGAAATTTACCTGCTGGCGTAAGAAGAAAGCAAATTAACAAAGACTGCCATAGTGCGTAGCTATGGATGCAATGGCTGTGTATGCGGAATGTCTGGCGATAGGATGTTTCCGCAGCACAGCTATTTGTAATTGCCGGGTGGCAGTATATTTAAGAAGGATATAAGGAAGGGGAAATTTGGTGAGAAAAAAGGAAATACAGGAGGATAATTATTTAGACTATGTTCCTGTCCGGAACCCAGACTTTGGCTGGAGGGTGAAGGATAATGGCAGGGTGGAGGTAACTGTGCCGAACAGGGGATTCTTTAACCGGATTGCCCAGATATTTTTTCGGCGTCCCAAGATTAGTTATATTGAGCTGGATGAGTATGGGAGTTTTCTTTGGCAGCAGATAGATGGAGAGACGAATATCTACCAGATGTCACTGCGTATGAAGGAACATTTTGGGAAAAAAGCGGAGCCGGTTGTAGAACGGTTGGTGCAGTTTATGAAAACTCTGCGGAGTCAGCATTATATTATATATGCAGAGAGGAGATGAAGCTATGCCAAGACCGCTTGTACTTGTCATCGGAATATTGCTTTTTGCGATGGCAACGGTGTTTGTTTACGGCTGGGGTATTATTAAGCAGAGAAATCAGGCAGGAGATTTATCTAAGTTGCTATATAGTAAGGGGACAGCCAAGATAAAAAAATATCTAAAGAAACATGAAACAGCGACAGAGAAAGAGCTGGAAGAATTGATGAAGGGGCTGCGGGCGTCCCTGTTTTATAGCAGGAATCAGGCTGTGGTGCAGGATACCGGAGATTTTGTCCGGCAGCTTACCTCCTATATGCTGGAATACCACCTGCTGTTGAAGGAGAATAGTAATGGAAAGATAGTTTACCGTTTAAATAAATAAAAGAAAGAAGGATAATTATGCGTGTGTTGGAAAATCTGAAACCGGAAAGAGTATTTTATTATTTTGAGGAAATCTGTTCAATTCCCCATGGCTCCGGTAATGTGCAGGCGCTTAGCGACTACTGCGTCCGGTTTGCTAAGGAAAATGAACTGTGGGTAAAACAGGATGAGATGGGGAATATTATCATCCGCAAGGAGGCGTCAGTCGGTTATGAGGATGCGGAGCCGTTGATTCTACAGGGGCATATGGATATGGTCTGTGAGAAGACGAGGGAGTCCGGCATTGACTTTTTGCAGGATGGTCTGGAGCTTAAGACAGATGGAAAAAAGGTCTGGGCGAATGGAACAACACTGGGCGGGGATGACGGAATCGCAATCGCATATGCGCTGGCAGTTCTGGAAGCGAAGGACATTGCCCATCCGATGCTGGAGGCAATTTTTACTGTAGATGAGGAAATTGGACTGTTGGGTGCTACCGGCATAGATTTATCGGAAGTGCGCGGAAGGCGGCTGATAAATTTAGATTCAGAGGATGAAGGAATATTCCTGACAAGCTGTGCAGGCGGTCTTTCGCTGGAGTGCAGCCTGCCGATGCAGTTTGAGGAGAGAACAGGGTTTTTATGCAGTATAGAAATAGCAGGCTGTAAGGGAGGTCATTCCGGTATCGAGATTCACAAGGGGCGATTGAATTCCAATCAGGCGATGGGAAGGATATTGCATGCGATGAATCGGCAGACCGAGTGTCATGTCATTTGTCTGTCCGGTGGCAGTAAGGACAATGCGATTCCGAGATATACGGAGGGGCAAATACTGACAGAGGACATCAAGGCGGCACAGCAGGCAGCAAAGAAACTGCAGGAGGAGCTGCGCAGGGAATATGCAGGGAAGGATGATGACCTGACTGTGACGGTAAAGGCACAGTCGGAGAAACAGGAGAGTGTACTCTGTCTAGATGCGTCATCTCAGTCAATGCTTTTCAATACATTGATGAATCTGCCGGGAGGAGTTCAGGCAATGAGCGCCGATGTTGAGGGAATGGTGGAAACCTCCCTGAATATGGGGGTAATGAAGCTGGAGTGCGGGGAGGGTACATCTGGAACATTGGTTATGCGGCTCGCTGTCCGCAGTGCAATGGAATCCGCAAAGCAGTATCTGACGGAGAGAACTATAATGATGGTGGAGCAACAGGGCGGGACATGCCGTACCGATGGCGATTATCCGGGCTGGGCATACAGAAGGCAGTCTCCGCTGCGTGATATGTTTGTCCGGGCATATGAGAAATTATATGGAAAGGAACCGGTGTGCGAGGGGGTCCATGCCGGTGTAGAGTGTGGGCTGTTTGTCGGGAAGGCGCCGGATATGGATTGTATTTCCCTGGGACCGGATATGCAGAATGTGCATACGGCAGAGGAGAGTCTGGATGTGGCATCGGTGGAGCGGACATGGAAGCTCCTTCTTGACGTTCTATCCGAACGGTAATGAGTAAAAAAGAGTTACCAGAAAACGAAAAAGCCAATTCTTACACTTGAAGACAAGTGTTCTTTGTGGTATACTATAGTCTCGAGCAATGCTCGTATTAGAGAATGTCCGTACTTGTATCGGATATTCCGGACAAGTAATAGATGAAAAGGAGACAAGTAAAATGAACAGCAAAGTAAAAGGCATTTTGCAGGTGCTGTTAGTTCTCGTTCTGATTGCAGCATTCGGTATTGTTGCATATCGCGGAATTGACAGTGCACATCGCGGAAGTGCAAAGAATATCCGTCTTGGACTGGATTTGCAGGGAGGAGTCAGCGTTACCTACGAGGCTACGAAATCGAATCCGACGGCAGTAGAGATGGATGATACCGTTTATAAGATGCAGAAGCGTGTGGAGGATGTGAGCACAGAGGCTGCTGTATATAAGGAAGGCTCCAATCGTGTTACGATTGACATTCCGGGTGTCAGCAATTCTGCGGAGATTTTGAAAAAGCTGGGACAGGCCGGAGCCCTTCAGTTTATTATGAATGATAAGCTGAAAGCAAAAGATGGCAGTGCATCACCAAAAGAAGGTGAAGAAGTTACTTATGATAAAAAGGATGTACTTCTGGATGGTTCTATGATTAAGACAGCGACTGCGACGACACAGCAGAGCAGCGCGACAGGAGCTACAGAGAATGTTGTAAAAATAGATTTTAATGGCAAGGGAACAAAAACCTTTGGCAAGATTACCGGCGACCATGTAAATGAAAGATTGGCTATCGTCTATGATAACAAACTGGTTTCTGCACCGGAGATTCAGTCAGAAATTACCGATGGTACGGCGATTGTCAGCGGTGGTTTTGACGAGTTTTCAAAGGCTGAGGATATGGCGTCTACACTCCGTATCGGTGCTTTGCCGCTAGAACTGAAAAATATCCATGATAATGTCGTAGGTGCGACTCTCGGCAGCGAGGCGCTCAGCAGCAGTTTACTTGCCGGTATTATCGGATTCATTCTGGTTATCTTGTTTATGATTGTTATGTACAGGCTTCCGGGTGTTGCTGCAGCGATTGCTTTGATTTTCTATGTAGGGGCTATGCTTCTTACATTGAATGTGTTAAATGTTACGCTTACTTTGCCGGGTATTGCCGGTATCATACTGAGTGTTGGTATGGCGGTTGACGCTAACTGTATTATCTTTACCCGTATGCGGGAAGAGATGGCGACTGGAAAGACCGTTTCATCTGCGATTAAAAATGGTTTTTCGAAAGCTCTCTCCGCTATTATTGATGGTAACGTAACAACCTTGATTGCCGCCTTTGTACTTTACCTGAAGGGTTCCGGTACGGTAAAGGGATTTGCGCAGACACTGGCAATCGGTATTATTTTGTCAATGTTTACTGCCATTTTTGTAACAAGATGGCTGCTCAATGCATTTTGTGCAATGGGGCTGGATAATACGAAGCTTTACGGTGTACAGAAGGAAAGAAAGACGATTAACTTTATTGGCAACTGGAAAAAATACGTTATTATTTCCGGCGCGGTTGTTGTACTTTGCCTTGGCGGACTGATTTTCAACGCTGTGACAAAGGACGGAAAGATTTTGAATTACAGTCTTGACTTTGTCGGCGGTACGTCTACTTCTGTATCTATTGATGGTAATACCGAAATTACAGATAGCTTAAAAGAGGAAGTTCTGACAGTAGTAAAAACGGCGTCAGGCGTTCAGGGAGAGGTTTCTTCCTCTGATGACAAGGGCGTGAAGAAAGTTACAGTGCGTACGACAGCATTGACCGAAGACCAGAAAAATGCTGTTATGACTCAGCTGGCAAGTAAGTTTAAGGTAGACCAGAGTAAGATTGAGTCAGAAACAATCAGTGCTTCGGTAAGTAATGAGATGCAGAGAGATGCAGTTGTGGCAACTTTAATTGCGACGGCATGTATGCTGGTTTATATCTGGATTCGTTTCCGCAAGTTTGCGACTGGTGCAAGCGCAGTTCTTGCATTGGTACATGATGTTATTGTTGTATTTACGGTGTATGTTGTGGCGAGCAGCTTCATTCAGGTCGGAAGTACCTTCATTGCCTGTATGCTGACGATTGTCGGTTATTCTATTAATGATACGATTGTCGTATTTGACCGTATCCGTGAAAATAAAAAGAAGGCAACAAGCCGGACGGAATTGTCGGCGATTATCAACAAGAGTATCACAGAGACATTGTCCCGTTCCATTAATACTTCGGTAACAACATTTATTATGGTATTCATTCTGGCATTGCTCGGAGTAAGTTCCGTCCGTCAGTTTGCAATTCCGTTGATTGTAGGTATCATTTCCGGATGTTACTCCTCTGTATGTGTAGCTTCGCCGCTTTGGTATCTTCTTACCGGAAAAGGGAGAAGCGAGCAGAAAGCAGTTACCTATTCTAAAAAGAAGAAATAATAAATGTAATATCAGATAGATTTTGGAGAAAAATACATGATTGAGACGGGCTTTGCAGAGTATACTCAGTATATTTGCAAAGCCTGTTTTTAGGAACAAAGGAGATGAAAAAGTTGGAGGAGACATTAGAGAAGAATAGCGGGAATCCATTGGGGAGCGAACCGGTTACGAGGCTGCTTGTAAAGTTTGCCGTGCCGAGTATTATTGCGATGCTGGTCAGTGCCCTTTACAATATTGTCGACCAGCTTTTTATAGGAAATAGTGTAGGTGGGCTGGGAAACGCGGCGACCAATATTTCTTTTCCGTTAAGTACCTCATGTGTGGCAATCTCGCTTATGTTTGGAATCGGCGGCGCCTCCTGTTTTAATCTTGCGATGGGAGCCGGCGACCGGGAAAGGGCACCTCACTTTATCGGAAATGCGGCACTCCTGCTGTTTGTGTGCGGAAGTATTCTTGCACTTATCACGGAGCTGTTCTTAATGCCGATGCTACGGTTTTTTGGTTCGCCAGAAGATGTGCTGCCCTATGCACAGACCTATACCTCTATTACAGCGATAGGTTTTCCTTTTCTGATTTTAACAACCGGAGGGGGGCATCTGATAAGGGCCGATGGAAATCCCCGTTTTGCTATGATTTGTAATCTTTCCGGCGCTCTCATTAACACGGTTTTGGATGCAGTTTTTATTTTTGGTTTCCATATGGGAATGGCAGGAGCTGCACTGGCTACAATTATAGGTCAGATATTTTCCTGTGGTCTGGTTATCCGTTATCTAACAGATTGCCAGACAGTAAAACTGAATTTGGGACATTTAAGAATACACTGGAGATATGTCAAAAAGGTTATATCGCTTGGAATGTCGCCATTTTGCAATCAGATAGCGATGATGATTGTGCAGATAGTGATGAACAAATCATTGACCTATTATGGCGCAATGTCTGTTTATGGAGAATCGATTCCGTTGACCTGTTCCGGTATTATCAATAAAGTCGGCATGGTATTCTTTTCAGTTATTATTGGGATATCGCAGGGGTTACAGCCGATTGCCGGGTTTAACTATGGGGCAGGGCAGTACAGTCGTGTATGCAGTGCATTGAAAAAGGCACTGGTGTCCGGCGGTGTAATTTCTGTTTTTGCTTTTGCTATGTTTCAGATATTTCCCAGACAGATTAGCAGTGCCTTCGGTTTTGGGAGCGAAATGTATTTCCGATTTGCCACAAGGTATTTCCGTATATTTTTGTTTTTTACTTTTGCTAACTTTATTCAGCCTATTGGCTCAAATTTCTTTACTGCAATTGGAAAGCCATATAAGGGAGTTTTCCTGTCGTTGACAAGGCAGATTTTGTTTTTACTTCCACTGATTCTCCTTCTTCCAATGTGGCTGGGGATAGACGGCATTGTATATGCCGGACCGTGTGCGGATTTGATGGCGGCGGTTATCGCAGTTGCTATGGTTGTCTATGAGGTAAGGCATATGCGAAAGGAGTAAGTTTTGTTCTTGACATTTGATTTATAATAAACTAATATAAATAAATCGATTACATGTATGGATAAAAAAGGAAAAGTTAGAATTATAATACATATAAGTGTGTATACTAATTTTTTATATAGATATAGAAAGTGGATGAAATGAAGAAAAAAGTTAAATTAATTGTTATCATTATTATAGCATTTTTATTGCTTGCAGTAGTTTATAGATTTACATATGTAGGAGACGAGAAGATTGATACAGGGACATATGAGGTAATAGAATTTGATAAGTTTCCAAAAGCTTATGCGGTTGTAGACGAAGATGCAATTCAGTTTTATAATATAGATTTGAATAGTATTTATCAAACGGAGCAGATAAAACAGTACGAGGAAGTCTGCAAAGTGAATCCAGATTTGTCTTATAGTGAGGAAGAAGTCAAGGCGTATTCAGATTTAAATAATTTGATGGTCAAAAATGCGTATAATCTACAATATGATAAACAAAGTGGCATTAAGACGGGAACATTTAAGTATACTTATTTTTTGTATCCAGGTTCTAGTATGTTCGGGCTTGTCATTGAATACGATTCTTTTCATAAAACATTGCACATTAACAATGAGTCTCAGGAGATTACTTTTAAAAAGTAAAAATTAGTTTAAATTTGAAAGGTAAAATACAAGTGGTTTTCTTTGTGTGATGGGGTAATAAGCAACCATGAAACTTTGTGATATGTTATGTTTAGTTAAAAATGAATTTAAGTACGAGAAAAAAGAGTGGATAGTGAATGTAGTGCTTCATATCCTAATATTTTCTTGTACTTTTTTTGTCTTTTCGCTTGCAATGAGTATGAATGGGATGGGAGATAATTATTTAAAAAAGATGTATAAAGATGGATATACTTTTTTTTTGAATGGTTATACAGAAAAAAATGAAACGGAACTTGAAGATATGGGATTTTATAATTTGCATTTTGATGGAACCAGAGGGAGTGGAACATTAGATGAAATAGATAGCATTTGGACAAAGAAGATTAAGGCTACTATTACAGGGAAAGATATATGGAATGAAGATATAGATGAATTTATTCTTATGTTAGGATTATTTGAAGTCATCTTTGTTATGTTGGCAATCTTAATGATTTTTTTATCAATAAATAATCTATCGAACTCGTTTGCTATGAAACTAATAAGAAGAAATAAATTTATACTAATGTTGTCGGTGCTTGGATATAAGAAACGACAAATAAAAGGACTTTACTATACTTTTTTTTGTACGAGAAATGTTATTTCCTTGCTAATATCTTGTGGCGTAAATATAAGTGTAATTAAGATATCAAATACTTATATTGGTGAAACCCTTAGGATAAATTCTGGTATACAAATACTTGACATTATTGAGGTAATAGGTATATTTGTATGCATTGAAACATTAATGTGGGCTTCATTTAGAAAGGTTTGGAATAGAAACAATGAAAATAACTGACTTAATTAGCGTTGCTTTTTATAATATAAAGGCAAATAAGGATATATCAAAAAAAATAGTTTATGGAATGAGTATGATTATTATCTTACTCTTATGTTTTACGGTTATTATTTATTCGTTCTATGAACATAGAACGAGTTTTAATAAGAAATATCAAAGTGATTGCTATTTCTTTTTGAATATTGTTGAGCAGGATATGACGAGGAATAGAATTAGAGAATTATTATATAAAGATTGGAATGACGTTAAGCAATATTCATCGGATAATATTATCACAATTTGTAATATTATGAATAAAAGTGGGAAAGCAAGGGCAACTGCTGGAAAAATGAAGGTTATACTTGCAGGTAAGCAATACAAGGCTAATTTTTCTTTTAGGACAATAGGCTCTCAAAGCTTAGTTGAAAATATTAACAATAGTAACAGTGTTATTGAGTTTGCAGCTTATGATAAAGGGATGAATATATTTCCTTCTTTTATTGATGATAAAATAGTAGGAAAATATCCTGAGTCTGAAGGCGAAATCATGTTAGATAGTTATTTCTTGGATGTGTTCGGAATTAGAGATCCTATTGAGCGTATTCTTGGTAGTAAAGTTAGTTTTCTTTGTATTGATGATAAGAAACAAAAATGTTTACTTGAAAACTATAAAATTACAGGGGTATTTGAATCAGATTTATTGGAAAAACGAGAGAGTAATTATACTTCAGATTTACATCTAGAACATATCTATGTTAACTTAAAACACAAAGATAATATTAATTTTAAGATATCGCATGGAAGTTCCAGATACTATTTTGATGATTATTCAAAATTCATGGAAAATTATAGTAGGCCTGAAAAATTAATTGACTTGGATGTGCAAAGTATATTATCAAATGAGGGAGGGGTGCAAGTTACACCAAAGGCAGTAGAATATTGTGCAATATATTTCCTGATGGGTAATGTAGGAAAAGTTCTTATTATTGTTGCAGTTGTGATTGCTCTGATAATATTGTTTTCATTGCTTTTTCTTTTTGAATTTTATGCAAATAGACAAAAGGATTATAAAATCATGCTTGGTTATATTGGAATGAAGAAGTTTCATAAAAAAGTTTTAAGTGCAGTTGAACTACTAATTTTTCTATTAATATCTTTTGTATTGGGGGGCTATTTCTCTATCATTTTATTGAGGATAATAAATTATGTTACAACAATATCGTTGAACTTTTCTATTAAAATATGGTAAGCATATTGGGTAAAAATTTGCACATTTTGACAATGTTGTGGAATTTGATTTTAAAAAGCTACGTTAGATATCAACAAAGTGATTTGCAATAGTCCTTTTG
>DEUM01000074.1 GCA_002362575.1 Lachnoclostridium sp. UBA3262
TCGGTCAAACGCAAGGGAATTGCGTAAATTGGAGGTGGCAGAATGACGGAGAATGAAGCAATCGAAATATTAGATGGAAAAACGAGAAAGCAGGTTTTATACCAATACGAAGCGCTAGACAGACCTTATGTAATTGCGCAAGCTGAACACATAGCAATTAAAGCCTTACAGGAAATCCAGCAGTATCGAGCAATCGGTACAGTCGAGGAAAATTCCGTATGAACCGTTTGCATGGCAACCACTACCTGAACCGTACAATCAAGCAACATAAAAGAATTTCTGAAAAAGACAGCGAATATAATAAGAACACGGAAGGAGGGCGTAATGTGAAAAAAGAAGTACCGAGTGTACCAATATGGGAAAAAATGAATTTAACAATAGCGGAAGCAGCAGCTTATAGCAATATTGGGGAAAATAAAATAAGAGAACTTATCAGTGACGCAAGATGCACATTTGTACTTCATTTAGGAAACAGGACTTTGATAAAGAGGAAAGAGTTTGAAAAGTATATTGGACGAACATTAGAAATATAAACAAATTTTGCAAAAAGGCCTGTGGTATGGTAATATGACACTGTATCAAGGCTCTTTTTGTAAAGAAAGGGGCTAAACATGGGTAAAAATTTAAAAGGCAAAGAAATAGGAATTGGATTGAGTCAGAGAAAGGATGGTAAATACTCAGCAAGATATCTCAGCAAGAGTGGTAAAAGAATTGAAAAATATTTCCCTAAATTGCAGGATGCGCGGAACTGGTTGGCAGAGACAAAATATCAGGAGAGTCATAGCAACATTGGAATGGCGGCTAATATGACAGTGGATGCGTGGTTTCAATACTGGTTGTATAACATAAAGAAAAATACCATACGAATGTCTACTTGGGAAAACTACAAAGGTCGGTATGAGTATGATATCAAAGAACTAATCGGCGATATGATAATCAGTGACGTAAAGCCCTTTCATTGTCAAAACATATTAAACGAGATGTTTGAAAAAGGATATGCCAAAGGTACAATAAATCAAACTAAAATTGCATTGCACGCCTTCTTTTCCAGTGCTGTTGCTAATGAAATCATAGTGAAAAATCCAATTAGCCGGGAGATTAAATGTCCGGGAGAGAAAAAGAAAGAGCGTCGGGTTCTTACTGTGGATGAGCAAAAAGCGTTTATTGAATCATGTAAAGATTCTATATACGGGGAAGAATACTGTTTTATTCTCCAGACAGGCCTAAGAGTCGGCGAATTGCTAGCCCTGACATGGGCAGATGTTGATTTTCAGAAAAAAGTATTGAGAATCAGCAAATCATTGCACTATCAGGGGAAAAAAGAGCGACAATTTGTCTTGACCGAAACAAAGACCAAAAACGGAATGAGGGAAATACCACTTACAGATGAGGCAGCAGAGATCCTGAGGAAAAAAAGAAATAAGCGAAAGAAAAGGAAAGTGGCGTCTATAGAGTGGGCTGATAATATTTTTCTGAATAACAAAGGACGTCCAGAGTATCCTGTTTATTACAACAAAGAGATAAAAAGGATAGCTTCCGAGATAGGAATAGAAGAATTTTCAATACATACACTGCGACATACATTTGCAACAAGGTGTATAGAGGCAGGTATGCGGCCGAAAACATTACAGGAGATACTTGGGCATGCAAACATTTCCGTGACAATGGATTTGTATGTACATGTAACGGATGATGAGAGGGCAACTGAGATGAAAAAGCTGGAGAATTTATATAAAATGGCGTAGACGAGGTGTAAATTGGCGTACAAATGGCGTAAAACAAAAAAGAAAAAAGTGTTATAAATAGCGAAAATACGTCGATTGCAGAGAATGACCTTCCGGAATATTCATTGAAGTAATAGGAAAAACAATTCTGGGAGGAGAATAGCGGAAATGGGCAAAAAAGAACAGAGAACAGTCGGTTTTGCGATTACCGGTTCTTTTTGCACATATGAGAAAATTAAAGGTGTGGTTAGGCGGCTGGTAGAAGAAAATAACAGGGTGATTCCGATTTTCTCCAATCAGGCGCAGACAGTGAATTGCAGATTTGGAAATGCCAGAGACTTTATTATAGAAATACAGGAGATTACTGGTGAGCATGGAATATTTACAATTCAAGAGGCAGAGCCGATTGGACCAAAAGCTTATCTGGATGTGCTTGTTATCGCTCCATGTACCGGAAATACCATGGCAAAGCTATGTGCGGGTATCACAGACTCCCCGGTACTGATGGCGGCAAAGGCGCATATGCGCAATGAAAAACCTGTTGTAATATCGGTGTCAACGAACGACGCACTGGGAGCAAACTTGAAAAATATTGGGGAACTGATGAATACGAAAAATGTATATTTCGTTCCATTTGGTCAGGATGATTATGAGAAAAAACCGAAATCAATGATAGCTCATGTGGAACAGGTTTCTGTCACTATTGAGGAGGCATTAAAAGGCAGACAAATCCAGCCAGTCATCCAGTCACCCTTTGCACGCTAGCATCAAGCCTTGCAAAAATAGAAAAACATCGTCTCTCATTGTGAGCTTGCTCACAAGAGAGAGACGATGTTTTTCTATTTTTATACGGCGCGAGCCGTGACCGAGGCGACAGCCGAGGTGCAAGGCTTGATGCTAGGTGGGCGTAAGGAAAGGCGCGAGCCGTGACCGAGGCGGTAGCCGAGGTGCAAGGCTTGATGCTAGGTGGGCGAAAGGAAAGGCGCGAGCCGTGACCGAGGCGGCAGCCGAGGTGCAAGGCCCGGCTCGCGCTATAGCTCAATTTTTACTTTATATTTCCGAAGGAAGTAATCAATCTGAAGCAGATATGCAATCATCTGCGGCCCCGCCATCAATTGCCCGTACCACGGCGCTCCGTAATCCTTCGGATTATCCAGAAACTGATTTAATGCCGGTATATTTAAAAGGTCATGCAGAGGGCTTTTCGAGTTTGCAAGAACCTTTCTCAGGCGGTCGGCAAGCAGGTTTTCATAATACGGATTATATGTTTTTGGATAAGGACTTTTTCTACGGAAAAGAATCTCATCCGGCAGAAGTCCTTTTGCCGCCTGCCTTAGAATATTTTTTACAACGCCGTCCTTTGCCTTCATTTCCCACGGGATGTTAAAGACATAGTCTACCAGCGCTTTATCGGCAAAAGGCACGCGGGCTTCCAGTCCAGAGTGCATGCTGGTACGGTCCATACGGTTTAACAATGTCTGCATAAAAAAGCGGATATTAAGATAGCCGATACGGCGGCGGTTTGTCTCAGTTTCATTTTCACCCGGAAGCACATTGATTTCGCTGACTGCTTTATTGTAAGTATTCTGTACATAATCTTCCATGTCGAGAGCCTTCATGACGTCCGGGGAGAGGAGGGCTTTACGCGGCTTCAGTGACGGCGTCCACGGAAATGTTCCGGAGGAGAGCATATCCTCTCTGTGGAACCATGGATAACCGCCGAATACCTCGTCAGCACATTCTCCGGTCAGGACTACCTTATGAGTCTGACTGACTTCTCCGCAAAAATACAGCAGGGAGGAATCAATGTCAGCCATACACGGAAGGTCGTGGGCGTCCACGGAATTAGTCAACAGGTCAGCCTGCACGGTATTATGACATTCCAGATAATGATGGTCGGAGTGCAGGAAGGAAACCATTTTATCCACGTAAGGGCGGTCCTGTGAGGGCTGGAACTTATTTGCCTTAAAATATTTATCATTTTCCACAAAATCAAACGAGTAAGTTGTCAGGGTTTCCCCCTTTTTTTCTAATTCCCCTGCGCATACGGCGGAGACGACACTTGAGTCCACGCCGCCGGATAAAAATGTGCAGATAGGGACATCCGATACCATTTGTCTGCATATCGCGTCCTGAACGAGAAAAGAAGCTTTTTCCACCGTTTCCTCGTACGAGTCAAAATGAGGGCGGCTTTCCAGATGAAAATAGCTTGTACTGGAATTTCCATACTGGCTGCACACCATATAGGTGCCGGGAAGGAGTTCGTGGAATCCTTTGTAAACGCCTGAGCCGGGTGTGCGTGCCGGGCCGAGAGATAAAATTTCATTTAACCCGTTTTTATCCAGAATGGCAGTAACGCCCGGAAAGCAGAAACAGCCCTTCGGCTCGGAGGAAAAAATAAGAGTTCCGTCATAAAATGTGTAGAAAAGTGGTTTTACTCCGAAGGCGTCCCGGAACAGAGAAAGTGTATTGTGACGTTCGTCATAGATAGCAAAGGCAAAGATTCCGTCTACATCCTTGACAAAGTCGGCTCCGAAGGCAAGAAACGAGAGGAGAAGAACTTCCGTATCCGAAGTTGTCTTTGGCTCATATCCGTGTTTTAGAAGGCGGTTGTGAAGCCATTTCTGATTATAGATTTCCCCATTGTATACAATATGGTAGTCATAGCCGTCTATAGTCTTTGTCATAGGCTGGTGTCCGTTTGTAAGGTCAATAATGGATAGGCGTGTATGTGCCAGTCCGCAGTGCTCTGTCAGTATTTTGTCATTGTCATCCGGCCCTCGGTGGGCAAGGACAGTTTTCATCTCATCTAAAATATGCAAAAAATAATCCCTTTGCCCGGTAAACGAGGCGGAGGGGTGAAAAAATCCGGAAATACTACACATGGGAACCTCCTATATAAAATTGACTTGATAAGTTTCTACTATTTTATGTATAATAAAATAAATTATGCGCAAAGAATATGTGGAACGGAGGTAATGGAGGCAATTATGAATATTAGAAAAGCAGAAGTAAAAGACATGCCAAAAATTATGGATTTACTGAATCAGGTACTAGCGGTGCACCATGAGGGCAGACCGGATTTATTTAAAGGAAATTGTACGAAGTATACAGATGCAGAGCTAAAGGGGCTGATTAGCAATCCAAAGACGCCAATATTTGTTGCGGCAGATGATGGAGATGAAGTTCTGGGTTATGCCTTCTGCCAGTTTCAGCAGAAAAAGGACGATAATATTCTGACAGATATAAAGACACTGTACATAGATGATTTATGTGTCGACGAGAGTCTGCGTGGTCAGAGCATTGGAAAAAGACTGTATGAAGCGGTGCTGGATTTTGCGAAGGAAAACGGCTGTTATAATGTGACGCTGAATGTGTGGGAATGTAACCAGACGGCAAAGCATTTTTATGAAAAATGCGGACTTTCGGTGCAGAAAACGGGAATGGAAAAAATTTTGTAGAGAACAAATGGTACCTCCAAAAGTGCAAATTGTACCGGAAAGTAGAAAAAGTTGTTTTTTTGCTATATAATAATTCACAAACAAAAAGCACAAATAAGATTGGAGGAAGAATAACATGAAGCACGAATATAAATTGGGAGGCAAAATTCTGGCAGTTGCTCTATCCGTTTGTATGTTGCTTACCGCACAGCCAAATTTGTGGAGTGGTGTTGCAGTGCGGGCGGCGGAAGTGGTACAAAGCGGTACATTTGGTGCGGACGGCACGAACCTGACATGGACGCTTGATGCGGACGGCGTACTGACCATCAGCGGAAGCGGGGCAATGGATGATTTTGATTCAATTACTACTAGGAAGGCGCCGTTTTATCCGTACCGCAGCAGCATAAAAAAAGTTGTCATTGAAAAAGGTGTGACAAGTATCGGGGAGTGGACGTTTTATGAACATGAGGCTTTGGAGAGCGTGACCATACCGGATAGTGTGAAAAGTATTGGGTATGCTGCGTTTCACCAGTGTACTGCTTTGAAAAGTGTAGGGCTGCCAAGGGCAATGACAAGTATTGAAGGAGAGGCATTTAACATGTGCTATAGTCTGACAAGTATTGTAATACCAGAAGGAGTGACAAGTATAGAGGACTATACATTTAGTTCGTGTCACTCATTGATGTCCGTGATCATACCGGAGGGTGTGACAAGTATTGGAAAACAGGCATTTTGTGGCTGTAGCTCATTGATGAACGTGACGATACCGGATAGCGTGACAAGTATTAAAGAACAGGCATTTTGTGAATGTGCTTTGATGAGAGTGACGATACCGGGCAACGTAACAAGCATCGGGTATAGTGCGTTTGCAGATTGTTCTCGTCTGGGTACAGTAACCTTTCAAGGGACGACAACCATACCGACATTAGACAAACAATATGGAGATGTCTTTGAGGGATGCCAGTTTGTGGAGAGAAATGAAAAAGGAATTCATATTCCGTCCTGTCAATATTTGAGTAAAGAGGGGTGGTCTGATTATGAATCCTATATAGCAGATACGCCACATCTCCAATTTTCTTATACCGCAGACGGTGCGGTTATTACGCAGTCCTGTGCGAATTGCGGCGAGGAACTTGGTACGGCAACGATTTCCGTGGACAGCAGTGCAGATCTGAATTATACGGGAAGTGAGATAAAGCCGGTAAAGGTCACTTACAGCGAGGGCTGGGTGGCTAAGGAGGATAATAAGCCGGGGAATGAGGCGATCGCCTATACAAATAATACAAACGCAGGAACGGCAACAGCAACGCTTACAATCGGAGGGGCTGGAGCAAATCTCAATTTTACTATTTCATCCTGCACGTTGGACAATGCGTCAGTTACCTTAAACAGCGATACGCTGATTTATAACGGTTCTGAGCAGACCAAAGAAGTAAGCAGTGTTACGCTAAATGGGAAGACGCTGAACGAAGGGACCGATTATACCATAAGCGGAAACAAGGCGACAGAGGTTGGAACTTATACACTTACGATTACCGGAAAGGGGAATTATACCGGAACCATTCAAAAGACTTTTCAAATAACGGCTGCAGCGAAACCGGATGTCACAGCGAAA
>DEUM01000026.1 GCA_002362575.1 Lachnoclostridium sp. UBA3262
CATCTATATTTTACCTCCACAAATCCCGATCTCTCGAGTTCTAAAAACTGAAAGTTTCTTAAATAATATAATTAACCATTCCATAAATCAAATGGCATACCATAAATATTGAAATAGGTATAACAGCAATCATATTCTTTCTGTCAATAGCGAAAAACAGAAATACCAAGCATGGAAAAATAGTCAAACCCAATATAACAATGGCATTCGTCACACCTACATAATAAAATATCCAACATAAAAAATACAGTAGACAACAAATAATTGTAGCCATAATAAATCGTGTGATACTTAATTTCTTACGGTCTTGATTAATGAATATGCATAACGATATAACCATTAACACCCGACATATAGATGCTATTACATCTACTGTTTTTGTAATTGATTCTCCTCTTAAAATATCATTCGGAACTGGAACTGCGAACCATATAAAATTAGGAATCATAATAATAATAAAAATAATCAATCCCCATATATCAAAACCTATTTTATATTTTTTTATCATCTCAACATCTCCACAAATTCTAATTCTTTTCTTTATTTTATTTCCATTAGTCAGATTGAAAGTTAGAGATTTTTCATTTTTGTTATGAACTCTTCATAACTACATTTTCCCATTGTCAAATCCATCATAGCTAAATATTTCATTTCATTCTGAGTATATGGAATATTAATACATGACTCTAATAATTTTTCTTCGTTTTTCAAAGGTGTTATCACATTCTTTTTGTTTTTGTAGGCATAGTAATAACGAACCCCAAATTTTCTTTGAGAGACAGCATTTAAATGTATGCCATCTGGATTTGCTGACAACCCCTGGGCAGTTACAAAATATATATGATTATGATCATTGGCATATCGTAATAACTCTTTATTCACCAAGTCATACTCTGTACAATTAAAACCAAAGCCTATCTTTCCTAAATAGTCACCAAGTCCTCCAATAATAAACGGTACATCGTCTAAATTAAGTTCATTTTTTAAAGCCTCAAAAATTGTATGTAATTTTTCATAATACGTTTTGTAGTTACCATTATAGCTATCATTTTCTCCTTGATGCCACAGAATAGCAATCAAATTACTATTTTGCATTGCAAATTTTGCCTGAATAATTGCATTTTTAAATAATATTTTCTCTATAGACCAGTCATCAATGGAACTGCCACCTTCCGCACATGGAATCAAGCCGATTTGTTCTTCTTTGTTTTCCATGCACCACATTGCAGCAAATGAACCCGCAAGACTTACTCCTGATATAGGACGATCGTAGTTAATTGGTTCTGTCATCATTTGCCATTTTCCATTTCTTAACATCTGGATTCTCTCATTACAAATCATCGGTACTTCGTTTATGAATCCACGTCCAGCCATGTTGGACTGTCCAATCATTAATACACTTTTCATTCAACACCTCCACAAATACCGATTTTTCTTTCTGTTCAGCACTCCAACAAACTGGAATTTCACGCTTCTTTCTTTAACTCCATGAAACTATATATTCCCAAAACTATATACACGGGTACAACAATATATAATGTTAAATCAGCATATCCATTTATACTCGAAAAGCAATAAGGCAAAGCACAAACATTGATAAGAAAATGAATAATAATCGGTAGCCACAAGTTACTTGTTTTCTTATATACCATTCCGAAAAATATGCCCATACCTACAGTCCAGACAACTTTGCTTACTATAACAAGTAACGACTGGTTTAACACACCAAATATATGTCCCACTCCAAAGACTACGGCTGATAATATAACCGCAATCAAAGTACTATTTTTACTTTTTGCAAACATCTTTTCAATAAGATTAAGTAATAAACCACGCACATATAGTTCTTCAATTATTGCAACACCAACATAATATATGACGCCTTCAATAAGCACTTTTACAATAGACGGCTGACGGTCAAAAGGCGATAA
The DNA here is from genome assembly GCA_002362575.1 of Lachnoclostridium sp. UBA3262. Taxonomy (GTDB): domain Bacteria; phylum Bacillota; class Clostridia; order Lachnospirales; family Lachnospiraceae; genus Eubacterium_F. Next base: position 1,932 of record DEUM01000026.1, read on the forward strand.
TCCAACATAAAAAGCAATAAATCCCACTATCGCAACTGCCACTCCAATTATTCCATATTTTTTGAATCCATCTATCAATCCTATTTTTGTAAATCCCAATTTCCACTTAGGACATAGTATTCTTAAGAACAAGAAAGCCATTATTCCCATAATCAAAAAATTTATCATCAGTGTAAAATAAAAAGGCTCTATGTCTGCAACCTGAAGATTGACAAAAAATACACTTGGAATACCCGTTATATCCATAAATGCAATTGCCAAAGTCAAAACTGCGATATAAATAAGTTCTCTCTTATTCATAATGCTACCTCCAAATCCCAATTGAATTTTCACAAAATCTAAGGGATTTAATAACTATTATATTTTGTTATCATGAATTGCTCTAACCACTGAAAACCTACAACACATTATAACACAAAATAATTACGCGTGGAAACTGATTTGATATGCTATTAAAAATTATGCTTTGAATCATTATTTCTACAATCTCTTGACACCAAAATGTTCGGCATCAATTTCTACTTTATAATTCTAATTTAAGAAATCGGCTCATTTAACCGCCACAATCACAGAAAACTTTTGATATGAGTAGACACATTTTACTTCCTTAAATCCGCAATTTTTTAACATCTCCACTTCCTGCTCAACGGAACACTCCCTATCCAGCTTTCTCCGCTCTTTCCAAAGTTCTATATCCCTATTCGTCAATCCTCTATCTGCCAGATGACCTTCCCAGTAAGTGTCAAACCAATCATTCAGTTCTGGCTGACCTGCACAAAACTGGTCATAATTTACAAATAATCCGCCATCCGGCAGACTGGCATATATTTTTAAAAATAGATTTTCTTTTTCCTCATTCTCTAAATGATGAATGGAAAGAGCCGAGATAACCGTATCAAAAGCTTCATCCAGAAGCTTATGATTATAATTCTCTACCAGATACGATATGTTACTGATACCATCAAACCTTTGTCTTGCGACATCCAGCATTTCATCCGCAATATCCACAAGCACATATTCCGAATCCGGGCAGTGCTGATACCAGAAATAAGTGAGCAGTCCTGTCCCGGCGCCCAAATCAATAATTCGTTTTGGCTCATCTATATTTTCAGTAATAAACTTCGTCGTATCTTTGTAGAAGTCATCAAAACAGGGGATGAACTTTCTTCTGTTCTCATCGTATTCTTTTGAAATTAAATTAAACTGTTGTTCTAAATTCATTTTACCGCTTCCTTTTTTAATCAGATTTTTCAAACTAAGTCTAGCATCTTAATATTTCTTATATTATCGTAAGATTCATTTAATTTGTCAATAAGCCTGTTTTTATTATTATCTTTAGATTTCTTTGATACATTAACTACATTCGTAATAATCCCAGTAACTGTAAGAGTGTCACGAAAACTAACAATACTTCCGTTTTCATAAAAATCAACCTCTTTTTTCCAATCATTTCCATAATAACAGCCATTGCTAATAGACTGCTCTATTAACAATCTTAACTTTTCCATTGTTGTTTCATTATGTGCTATCGCTTTTTGCAATGCTGTTTCCAGAAAAGAGCTGTCATCTTCAATAAGCATGTTCAGCAACTGAGAAATATATGGAAACATAAATGTATGCCGCCGTTTACTTCCGTCTTTATATCGGATTCTATCACGAATCTCAAACGGATTCGTAAAGTAATCCAACACCTTATCACTAGATTTCGAAATATGTCTCACCATATTCTTGTCATAATGGACGCGAATATCCGGATGAGCGCAAGATAAATAATGTGCTTTATAATATAATTCAGGAATCTCTCTAGCCCTTAATTTTTCAAGCATTTTCAAATCATTATGATCTGCTGCAAGAGAAATAATATACATTCTTAGCTGATCTTCTGTCGCAAGCTTATATTGTAAATCGTCCATTTCAGGCTGTCGTATAAATACACCCTTGTAGCTTTCTTCAAATTTAATACGCTGTATACTAGTTCCCGCACCAAAGGTCATAATATAGTCATTATCTTTTCGGCTGTCAAACCAGATATAATTTTTATCCATCAAAAATTTTAAAAAATCGTAGTTGCCAAATTCAATCGCATAATCCAACACTGTTTTTCCATATTCATCTGGATTTAAAATCGGTTTACCCTCTTTCTCAATATAGGTCATCCACTCTTTCTCATTGTGTGATTGGGCAACCGTATAATTTGTCATTCGGCTATTCTTAGGAACACCGTATTTTCCGGCACTTAGTATTTGCTCAAAAGAAACATCTAGCAGTTCAGAAAAAATCGGCAAATCATAAATCTGGACTGCTTTTCTTCCCTTTTTAATTTGTGATAAACGGTTTGCCATATTTCGAATTTCTTCTTCCGTAGGTTCTTTCTTTCCGTCTGTCTCAAGATAGGCAACACAGAACTTTCGTGCAGATGGGAATTTCTCAGTGATTAGTCTTGAAAGAAAGTCTCCAATTGCTTCATTATCAATTTTGAACATATTTTTCACTCCTTTCAAAAAAATAGTAACACGATTATTATGTGGCGTCTATCATAAATCTGCATATGCTTTTAGAATATTTCTATAATAAGTATCAGCCAATATATGCAATTTGCATATATTGGCTGATAGAAAAACTACTCAATTTATTCCTGACACGCTACATCACTGCGTCATCCGCTGTATATGCTTCAAGGGAATTCTCTTTCACCTGGATACAGGCAAAACGAATGGCTGCATCTTCCGCCGCAAAAAACTGGCGCTTTGCCGCCGGAGAAATACGAACCCAGTCGCCGGCCGCAAGCTCTACTGTTTCTCCGTCAATAACGGCCTTTCCTTTGCCGTCAAGGATTACATAGATTTCCTCATTATTCTTATGCCAGTGTACAAAAGGCACGCTCGCCCCTGCCGGAAGATTGTTGATGCTGATTTCTGCTCCTGTTAAGGAAAGCTTGTCATGAAGTTCTGTTCTTGCCTCCGCTGCTACACTTACTTTGTTAAAATTAGACATAATAGACCTCCGTTTCATAGTTGTAATAATATTTGTTACAACTATATTTATATCACGGGTTCGTTGTAATGTCAATAGTTATATCGAATTTTCCATTATTATTTTTTTCGCATCCCTCATAACATCCTGTATCGTCACGGATTTCATTTCTTTTTCCATTGCATTCTGAATTTTTTCAAGCCTTCCATCTAAGATGTTATGAATATTTCTCCCCACAGGGCAAAGTGGACTCGGGTTTTCATGAAAATGAAAAAGTTCCCCCTCATCCACACACTCTACAGCATTATACACGTCCAGTAAGGTAATCTCATCGATTGGTTTTTCTATATTCGTGCCCCCACTGCCCCGTATAACGCTTACAATTCCAGCTTTTTTCAACTGTTGCAGCAACCTTCTTATCACAACAGGATTTACATTTACACTCGAAGCCAGAAAATCACTTGTTACTTTATAATCCTCTTTGAACGTCTCTATACATATGAGTACATGAACAGCAATTGTAAATCTGCTCGAAATCTGCATGTCGCACCTCCGTCCTCACTGTTTTGTATGCTCTAAATATACCGCCCGCTTATCTGCCATAGCTCTCCGCCAGAGCTTTAAACGCCGGCAGGGATTTTTCAATCTGCTCCGTACTTACGCAGTATGAAATCCGGACAAAACCGGGTGTGCCAAAGCTGTCTGCCGGAACAAGCAGCAGTTCAAACTCCTTCGCCTTCTCCGAGAACGCACCCGCATCTTTTTCCAGTGCCTCCACAAAAAGGTAAAATGCACCATCCGGTTTGATACAGCGATATCCGTACTCTGTCAGGGCGTTATACAGAATATCACGGTTTTTCTTGTAGACAGATACATCTGAAGTTTTCCCTATGCAGCGGGCTACTACCTGCTGGAACAAGCTCGGTGCGCAGACATAGCCGAGTGCGCGTCCCGCACCACATATTGCCGCATAAATATTTTTCCACTCCACCGCCTTATCCGACACGGCGATGTAACCGATTCGCTCACCCGGCAGGGAAAGAGATTTACTGTAAGAATAGCAGACAATCGTGTTGTCATAATAATTCATCAGATATGGCACTTTTACGCCGTCATATACAAGCTCGCGGTATGGCTCATCCGTAATCAGAAAAATCGGATGACCGTATTCTTCCTGCTTCTTTTCCAAAATTCCGCATACCGTTTTGATGCACTCCTCCGTCACAACAACACCCGAAGGATTGTTCGGCGAGTTTAATATAACCCCCTTCGTGTGCGGCGTCAATGCCTTTTCAAAAGCTTCACAGTCAATCTGGAAATCCTCTGGACTGCTGTTTACAACAACCAGCTTCGAACCTGTCTTCTCGACAAATACACGGTACTCTGGGAAAAACGGAGCAAAAGTAATAAATTCGTCTCCATCCTCAGCCAGAGCCGTCAGAGATATCGTCAGGGAAGCAGCCGCCCCCACCGTAATATACAAACTGTCTGCCGTCAGGCTTGTGCCATGCTGTTCATTAATATATTCCGCAATATTTCTCCTCAGACCGGCGTCTCCCTGAGCAGAAGTATAGCCGTGCAGAAGAACCTCGTCCTCATTCTGCAGAAGGTCAATAGCCGCCTCCCTTACACAGGCTGGCGCCGGAACACTTGGGTTTCCGATACTAAAATCAAAAACCTTGTCTTCCCCGATTTCTGCCTTTCTCTTTTTTGCGTATTCAAACAAATCCCGGATAACCGAACGATTTGTGCCTAATTTTAACATTTTCTCTGAAAACATAATTTATGTTGCCCCTTTCATTTCTTTCAAGCAATTTCTGACATTTTTGTAATTACCCAGGTCCCATTGATTTTCTCACATGTATAGCGATAGGACTGATGAATCACTTTTGTCGAAGCGTCGGCAAAGGATACTCTGATTTCCTCTGCGGAATCTATTTCTGCATAACTTGGTAAAATCTTTCTTTCTGAAACAACCGAACAGGAAATAACTTTCTCCCGGATTCCGCGCCTGTAATAATTCTTAACTAAGTCGCACTGCTGCCTGTAAACCGCCCGGTCAGGCGCCAGCACCTGATACATCGCATCGACACTTCCCGTATTTACAGAATCGGTAAATACTTCAATGTAATGTTCAAATGCCTCCGAAGCAGTGTTGTGTAAAACCGTAAATTCCGGCTGTTTCTCCCCGCTTCCCATTGCCATGTATGAATTGGTCCACAAAAGCCTTTGCGACCGGCTTACTGTCTGTGCCTTCTTATCTGCATTTCCATCTGCATTTTCATCTGCATTGCTATCTGTCATCTCCGTACTGTCAGACAAAGCAGAAATCCCGGAACTGCATGTAACTCCAACAGCGATAAAGAGCACCGCCGCCAACGGAATCAAAATCCACTTTGAATAATGCCTTCTCTCACTGATTGCACGAATCCGGCTTTTCATTTCCTTCCCCCGGCGGCTCATTGACATCATAGAATAACGAAAATCGCCGAAATGATTTTCCCCTGCCAGACGTACTAACATTTCACCATAGGAAAAACGCTTCTCCTCCCCCAGCAGATAAATAACCGTTTCATCGCAAAAAAGTTCCGCATCCTTTTTCGAGCAGGACGCTGCCAGCCACGCAAACGGGTTAAACCAGTACAGTGACACAAACAAAATCCGAAGCATCGCCCAGATATGGTCTCCATGCCTGTAATGAACCAGCTCATGCGTTATCATCTGCTCCAATTCTTCTTCCTCTGCCCTCTCGCTTTCCTCTCCCATAACAAGAAAGTCCGGAAGATACACCGATGGCCGGAAAAAACCATACAAACATGGATTTTTAATTCCGGAAACCATATATATTTTTAAGCTTTCTCTCTCACCATACAAAACCCGGTTTCTCTTTAACCTTAGAAGCAAACTGGCATTTGTCACAAAGAGCCATAAAAATAATATCGCAGAAACCGGAAAACGCACTGCCTTAAAAACACGCCAGACGCTTACATATCCTGTCGTTTTTGAATTCTTTACCGTGCCATCCTGCACAGCGCCCGTTCCCTGCTGCACCGGAATATTCCCTGTACCAGTCTCCGAATATCCGGTCTGCTGATATCCAGAAGCCTTCTGAGCAGAAGGAACTCCTACAGACACACCCGTCATACTATGTACCGCGCCTTCCCCACTTCCATTTCTGTCAGAAGCAGAGGCGTTTCCCTCTCCGGCGGCCTCCGCCTGCGCAGAGTCCTCCCATTCCGAAAAAGCCTCTGACATCAGGTTTGCCACGCTAACAGGTGTAGATATGATATTTACCGGTATCACAAAACGCAGTAGAACGAGCAGCCATAGTGCATACACCGCCCCATAGCGAATTTTTCCCATAAAAATCTTCCGTATTCCAATAATCATCAGCACAAGCAGCGAAGATTCTAAAAACCATTCAAAAAAACTTTCCATCGCTTTCCCTACTTTCTTTTCCTGCCTCCACTCTTACCCTTCGTACCCGTTCCTGCCTTACTTTCTGCCACCTCTAAAATCTCCCGCAGCTCCTGTATGTCTTCCTTTGACAAATCATTCTGACGCACCAGCGCACTCATCATCATGCCGATACTGCCATCGTAAATCCGCTGTAAGAAATCCCTTGTCTCCTGTACTACTACGTCTTCCTTTTTTACCTTGGGAAAGAAAAATTTTGCTTTACCATTTTCTTCATATCCAATCAGGTCTTTTTCCGTCATCCGCCTTACCATAGTCGCGCAGGTACTTTTACTCCAGCCCACCCGCTCTTTCAGCAGCGGCACAAGCTGTGTTAATGATTTGGGGGATTCCTCCCACAAGCAGTTCATAATATACCACTCACTATTTGTCACACGAATTTCCTTTTTCACTGTTACCTCCATTCCGACTAACTACTGCCTACCATCTATAAGATACGAATCCAGCAGTACCATTTTTCTAATTTATAATTTACTTTGTAAACCATATTATAAAATAGAAGCTTTTACCTTGTCAATCCCATTTTTTACATTATTGTATTTTTTTAAATAATTTTTAAAAAGGGGTTGACATATTAAACCCATCGCTCTATAATTTGGTTTACAAAGTAAAACTCACATGACGGAGAAAGGAATGGTATCTATGGAAAACAATACAAATGTACAGAAGAAAAAAGGATTGGATATACTGCGCGGCATTGGAATCACGGGAATTGTCCTGTTTCATCTTTTCCCATCGGTATTCCGTGGCGGCTTTCTCGGCGTCCCCCTGTTTTTTGTGCTATCCGGTTACCTTATGTTTGTCAGCAGCAATACCTGTTATGAAAAAGGGAATTTCTCCGTCCTCAATTATTACAAAAAACGGGTTATTAAAATACTCCCGCCGCTCTTTGCCATGGTTATGATTGTCTGCTGCTATCTGACCTTATTCCACAGCAGCCAGATGATTGGCATACGCCGGGAAATCTGCAGTATTTTCCTCGGCTATGATAACTGGTGGCAGATTCAGCAGAATACCTCCTATTTTTCTGCTTTTGCTAATAACTCCCCCTTTAGGCACCTGTGGTTTTTAGCTATTGAAATTCAATTTTATATCATATGGCCATTTCTGTTTCTACTTTATAAGAAAGGATGTAAGGTTTTTGGCGGCAGAATACTCTGCTTTTCCTTTCTTCTGCTTGCCCTCGTCTCCGCGGGAAGAATGTTGTTTCTCTATGTGCCCGGCGCAGATCCCTCACGGGTATATTACGGCACCGATACGATGTCTTTCCCATTATTTATAGGAATGTTTCTGGGTGCTGTCAGGCAGGAGTATAAGGGCCTTTCCTTTGCGATAAAGAAAAAATGGGCGGATATCCTGTTTCTCCTCTTTGTCGGTATCCTCGGAGTTTTGTTTATGACGGTGGACGGGCAATATGACTTTGTCTATCAGGGCGGGATGTTCGCCATCAGTCTGTTTTTTGCAACAATAATTCATCTCTTAGAAAATCAGGAAAAGGAAGCGGAAACGGAGAAGATGCCGGAAATTTCTCTTATGTCACTTCTTGGCAAGGAGAGCTACTGGATTTACCTGTGGCACTACCCAATTATCATGCTGGCACTTTTATAGTTTCGGAATGGAGGCAATAATGAAAAAGATACCAAAAAAAATCATTTTGTGTGCAGGGGCTGTTATACTACTATTCTGCACAGCCATCAGTGTATATGGGATTCTCACTGCGCCGGAATCCGACCAGAACGAGCTAGAAGAAGAACTACGGCGAAATGAGCAGGAATTAGCAGAGAGTGAATCTGTCACCCCGGACGCCATCACTCCGGCAGATGTGGACGAGACAGCCAAACCAGATAACGCAACAGAAACAGTTAAACCGAAAAAGAAAAGCATTTCGGTTATTGGGGATTCCGTTTTCTTAGGGGCTGCGCCCTCCTTTCGGAAAATCTATAAAAACGCCGTGGTTGACGCAAAGATTTCCAGACAGGTTTATCAGGGGCTTGACGTCGCTAAAAAGCTAAAGAAAAAAGGGAAGCTTGGGGATATCGTTATCATCTCTCTCGGTATCAATGGACCTTTCAACGAGGTAACCGGGCAGGAACTGATTGACTATCTCGGCAAAGAGAGAACGGTTTACTGGATTAACGCATATGGCAAGAAACTGGCGTGGCAGAAGGAAGTAAACAAAACAATACAGCGGCTTGTCGATAAAAACGAAAATCTGCATCTCATTTTGTGGTCGAAGGAAGGTGAAAAGCATCCAGACTGGTTTTATCAGGACGGAACCCACCTGAACACCAAAGGTCAGAACGGGTTTTCTCAATTTGTGAAGGATGAAATTGAAAAAGACGGCAACTAGGGCAATCGCTTAGAAATTCCGATTTGTGCAGTAGGTATCGTACGGTTTCTTGCTCAGCATATCACTTCCTGCAAAAAATAAATTATTTCCTTCGTTTACAAAAGTATTCCGCCACCCTTTGCAAAACTCGCTGTCTGCGCTGTCATTTTCTCTGGCTTTTGCAGCATTGCGTGGCGGCTCTAGTGAAAACGTGCTGCCAAAAGACAGGAAAATGACGACAGACATCTCAGACAATGCTTGGGTGGCGTATTTGTAAACGAAGGAAATAATAATCTTTTGGGAAGTGATATAAGAACAAAAACCGTACGATACCTACTACCCTAAAATATAAATCATTCAACATTGCCCTTGAGTTATCTAATTTATCTTGCTTTTTCTGAATCCCCATGTTATAATCCATATACCCCCTAGGGGTATGTGGAATTTTGTTATTACAACAATTCAGTTGAAAATCAGGAGGGGATGAAATATATGGGAGACTGCTGTGAGAAGCACAAACACCGGGACGAGCCGGAGTATAAAGATTTGGTAAACCGCCTCAGCCGTATTGAGGGACAGGTGCGCGGCGTACGGAATATGGTAGATGAGGAGCGCTACTGCGTGGATATCCTGATGCAGGTCAGCGCCATCCAGTCTGCCCTAAATTCCTTTACTAAAGTTTTGCTGACGTCGCATATCAAGTCTTGTGTTATAAACAATGTAAAATCGGGGAATGATGAAATTATTGACGAATTGTGCACAACGATTCAGAAACTTATGAAATGAACAAAGCCCCGTACTTATATGATTAGGAGGTAACGACACTCTATGAAGGATGAAAAATATATCGTAACAGGTATGACCTGTTCGGCGTGCTCAAGCCGGGTGGAAAAGACAGTGAACAATTTGGCGGGAGTCCAGAACGCCAGCGTGAATCTTCTTACTGGCACAATGAAAGTCGCACATGACGACTCCCTCACCGCAGAGGATATCATAGCTGCCGTGGAAAAGGCAGGCTATGGAGCCTCGCTGCCAGAAGGTACCGTAAAGAAACATCATAATTCGATGCAGGATGAACAAAGAGGAATGAAAAAACGGCTCATTCTCTCGATATCGCTTCTGATTCCTATGATGTACATTTCCATGCACCACATGTTTGCCGACTGGTTCGGGCTTCCTATACCGGGCTGGGTTTCAAACCTTTTTGACGGGCATGCCAATGCGATTACGTTTACTCTTTCCCAGTTTCTTCTGTTGCTGCCGATTCTCTATGCAAACCGTTCTTATTTTATAAACGGTTTCCGAAACCTGTGGCACAGAAGCCCAAATATGGATACTTTGATTGCAATTGGCTCCGCCGCTTCCCTTATCTATGGATGTTTTGCCATTTTCCGGATTGGATACGGGCTGGGACACGGCGATATGGCACTTGTTGAACAGTATCACATGGATGTATATTTTGAATCCGCAGGCATGATTGTAACACTGATTACTCTTGGGAAATACATGGAGAGCAAATCAAAGGGGAAAACGAGCGAGGCGATAGAACGGCTGATGGACTTATCACCCCAGACGGCAGTTGTTGAGCGGGACGGTGCAGAACAGACGATACCAGTAAGTGACGTCCGAATCGGTGATACGGTTCTCATTCGCCCCGGCACGGCAGTTCCGGTAGACGGCAACGTCATAGAGGGAACCTCCAGTGTGGATGAAGCCGCCATTACCGGGGAGAGTATTCCAATCGCAAAAGGCCCGGGCAGCACCGTCGTCTCTGCCAGCATGAACCAGAACGGCTTTCTCAAAATACGGGCAGAGAAAGTGGGCGAGGATACTACGATTCGTCAGATGATACGTCTTGTCGAGGAGGCCTCCTCCAGCAAAGCGCCGATTGCCAAACTGGCTGACAAGGTTGCCGGCGTTTTCGTACCGACAGTAATCGCCATTGCCATTGTCGCCGCTGTCATCTGGCTTCTCTGCGGCGCGGAGTTTGAATTTGCACTCTCCATCGGCATTGCAGTACTTGTTATTTCCTGCCCATGTGCACTTGGGCTTGCTACCCCGGTTGCGATTATGGTAGGTACCGGAAAAGGAGCAGAAAACGGAATCCTTATTAAATCCGGCGAGGCACTGGAAATTGCACATAAGGCAGATACTGTAGTGATGGATAAAACTGGTACAATTACTGAGGGCAAGCCTCAGGTAACCGACATTATACCTTTTGATATATCAGAAAAAGAACTTGCAAAAATCGCCATCTCACTTGAAAACGGAAGCGAACATCCACTTGCTGAATCCATCCTGTCCTACGGGCGCGAGCATGGATATTCGGCAGAAAAGGTTACAGACTTTGAGGCAATACAGGGAAAAGGTATCGCCGGAGATATGAACGGCAAACGATATTATGCAGGAAATACAACACTTATGGAACAGCTTGGTATTCCGGTCGCTGACACTGTGTCCGACTTGGAACGTCTCTCAGATAGTGGTAAAACACCTCTGATCTTTGCCACAGAAAAAAAAGTAATCGGGATTATTGCCGTCAGCGACAAAGAAAAACCTTCCAGTAAACAGGCAATCAAACTGCTCCGGGATATGCACATCCATGTTGTTATGCTGACCGGAGACAATGAACGTGTCGCGAAGGCGATACAAAAAAGGCTGGAAATTCCGGAAGTGATTGCCGGAGTCCTGCCTCAGGATAAGGAGAGCCATATACGCAAACTACAGGAGGAGGGACATACCGTTGCCATGATTGGAGATGGCATTAACGACGCACCGGCACTCGCGCGCGCAGACGTCGGTATTGCGATTGGCGCTGGCACAGAAGTAGCGATTGAAAGTGCTGACGCTGTCCTGATTCGAAACGACCTCTTAGATGCCGTTAGTGCTATTCGTCTCAGCCGTGCGGTAATCCGCAACATAAAGGAAAACCTGTTCTGGGCATTTTTCTATAACTGCATTGGAATTCCGCTTGCCGCCGGCGTCTTTTACCCGGCCTTCGGACTCAAGCTGAGTCCGATGTTTGGCGCTGCCGCTATGAGTCTGTCAAGTGTATGTGTTGTCTTTAATGCACTGCGGTTGAAATTTTTCAAGCCATACCGCAACAGCCAGAGCATAGAATTAAAGAATACGCCGCCAGAGGAGACCACCTCCCCTGAAGCAGACGGCAGAAAGGAGGAAACTACTATGACCATTGAAATGAATATTGATGGAATGATGTGTGAACATTGCCAGAAGCATGTATCGGATGCACTCAATTCACTGGACGGTGTAACAGCCACCGTCAGCCTTGAGGATAAAAAAGCCATTGTCACGATAGACAACGCTATGGGTGACAATGGTGCTGTCAATGATACTGCGTTAGACGACATGCTGAAAAAAGCAGTAACCGATGCCGGCTATACAGTAACTGGTCTGACACATTAAATTTGGAACACCTTAAATTCGGAAAGCGTGGTCTAATGGCCCGCTTCCCTTTCCCAAATCAAGCATCGCTTCCAGCGCACCGGAAATATATTCTTTTGCATTTTTTACCGCTTCTGCCAGTGTCTTTCCTTTTGCCAGATTAGCGGCAATTGCGCTGGAAAGCGTACAGCCTGTGCCGTGCGTGTTTGGATTATCCACCCGCCTTCCCTTAAACCACTCTGCCCCCTTCTCTGTGTACAAAAGGTCATTGGCATCATTTAGACAGTGCCCGCCCTTACACAATACCGCACAGTGATAATTCCGGTATATTTTTCCGGCAGCCGACTCCATATCATCCGATGAATGGATTTCCATTTCTGCCAGTACCTCCGCCTCCGGAATATTCGGAGTAATAATCGAGGCAAGGGGAAGCAGGGAATTTTTTAAAACTGCCACCGCCTTCTCATCTATTAACCGGGAACCACTGGTCGCTACCATGACCGGATCTACTACAATATTTTTTGCTTTGTATTCTTTCAGTTTTTCTGAGATTACCTCTATCAACTCGCCCGTGGCAACCATTCCTATTTTCACAGCATCCGGCCTTATATCACAAAATACCGCATCGAGCTGCTTTGCCAGAAACTCAGGAGGAACTTCCATAATCCCCGTTACTCCCATCGTATTCTGCGCCGTCAATGCCGTTATGGCACTCATGGCATATACTCCATTTACTGTCATCGTCTTGATATCTGCCTGGATTCCTGCCCCTCCGCTGGAATCACTGCCGGCAATTGTCAAAGCTGTATTCATAACTTCCCTCATTTCTGCCTTTCCAAATCCTACTTTTCAGAATCCTCCATTCCAAATTCCTAAATGCTCCAGTAAAACTTTTGTGCCAAGCAAAATCAGCACCACTCCTCCTGCCAGCTCCGCCTTGGACTTATATCTTGCCCCGAAAACATTTCCAATCGCAACACCTGCCACAGAAAATACAAAGGTCGTGATTCCAATCAGGCAGACCGCAGGCAAAACATTTACCTGTAAAAAAGCGAAAGTCACCCCCACTGCCAATGCATCGATACTGGTCGCTATCGCAAGCGGAAACATCGTCCGGAAAGAAAAAGAATCATCTGTTTTCCCCTCATCCTTTCCCATTGACTCCCGTATCATATTCAGTCCGATTATCGCTAACAACCCAAAAGTAATCCAGTGGTCAATCGAAGTAATCATATTCTGAAACTGCCTGCCAAGCATATAGCCAATGAGCGGCATACATGCCTGAAATCCACCAAAATATGCTCCGGCAATTACCTCATACCGTATTTTCATCCGCGGAACAGAAAGCCCCTTACATATCGAAACGGCAAAGGCATCCATAGAAAGCCCGATTGCCAGCAAAAACAATTCTATTATTCCCACTTCTGAATCTCCCTTTCGTACTCTGACAATTTTCTTGTCTTTTTTATCTTCTTCCACAGTTTCCCGGCCTCTGGATGGTTCGCACTCATATACGCCCAAACCTCCTTCATTTTAAACAGCACCGGATTATCCGGCATGATTTCCCGGTATGCCTTACAAAGCCTGTCTGCGAATGTCATGACCTCCTGCCAGCTTACCCTCTCGCCCGTTGTCAATTCACGAACCAGCGCCGGGTTGGCAATCAGCCCCCGTCCTATCATCATTCTCTCCACTGTCGGAAACCGTTCAAGGAACCTTTCATAATCTTCAAGTGAATTGATATCGCCATTATAGCAGACCGGATTTGTGCTTGCCGCCAGCGCTTCTTCAAACATATCCCAGTCCGGTTTATTTTTATAGTAATCTGACCGGATTCTGGGATGTATCGTCAATTCATAAACCGGGTAACGGTTAAATATTTTTATCAATTCACGGAATTCCTCCGGACTGTCTTTTCCAAGCCTTGTCTTAATGGAAACCGGTACTTGCATTTTATCATAAATCTCATCCAAAAAGCGTTCCAGCTCCTCCGGTCTGGCAAGAAAGCCGGAACCCCGCCCCTTTGATACAACCGTGCCGGAGGGACAGCCAAGATTCAGATTGATTTCCCGATAGCCGTATTCAACCAGACGGTCAGCCGTATAAAGAAATTCGTCCGCATGGTTTGTCAAAATCTGCGGAACGACTGGTATTCCTACATTATTCTCCGGCAGCACATCTCTCTTTTCCCTGCTTTTGAAGCTATGGTTTGAGGTGGGTGAGACAAAGGGCGTAAAATATTTATCTATCCCGCCAAACATCTCGTGATGTACATTCCGGTATACATGTCCCGTGATTCCCTCTAACGGGGCAAAATAAAATTTCATGTTGCTCCAAACTCCTTCATATATTTCCGATACCGTAACGGCAGCATATTTCTCTGCAAATCCCGGTTTGCCCGCTCTTTAATCGCAATGGTATCGACAAAAACACTCCACAGCTCCTGCATTGTCTTCTCCTCTGCAGAATATTTCAGCGTAAGCTCATCGAGATTCACATCGTCAAATGTCGCATAGGCACAGCCTCCGTTTTTCTTGTGAATCATCATCGTTTCATGAACGGTATCAGCGATAATCCAGTCCTCTCCTGAAAAACGGTCGGCAAAATGCTCCGCCACATATGGAAAAACAATACTTTTCGGATTGATTCGCGCAAACAGAACACCGTTCTCCAATTCCTCAAACCGCAAAAATTCTACAAAAAAGTGAACTTCATTCACAGTCTGCCGTTCTGCCTCTAAAAGCGTCTGCATATATGGAGCTGTCAGATGATTCATCACCTTTCTGCCAAACTTCAGCCCCTCTATAATAAATCGGTAAATCGCATCTGCCTTTCCCGGCTTCCATGAAAGCGACGCCTTTAACACAAACTCATACGCTGTCTCCGAAATGTCTCTCCGTATCGTGCGCGCCACCTTTGCCGCTCGCTCAAAATCCGTTTCTACCGAAATATAGCTGCAGAAAAGTTCCCTGTTATACCCGGGAACATCTATCCGGATTTCATTGTCCGCATGTCCGTGCTTGTCCTCATAAGCCCGGTAAACAGCCGAAAAAATGCCTTCTGTGGAGTCCTCACACAGATAAATATTTTTTTCTGCCATGTATTCTCCCATTTACGCTACCCTCCCATATCCAGCAGCGACATCTGACGGTACGCTGTTTCTCCGGTAATTGCCAGTGGCAGCCTTTCCCCAAGTCCAAGTAAATTAGTCAGAATAAAATCCTTCTCCAGGCGAATCGGCATCATCATCTTTCCATTACAGGTAATGAAATACATCGCCCGCTTTAGCACAACGCCAAACTTTTTGAGAGAGGAGTAATCCAGTGTCCCCATTCTTCTCGCCGCCACAATCCGCTTTGCCGACTTCACGCCCACACCCGGAATCCGGAGCAGTGTATGGTAATCTGCCGTCTGCACCTCCACCGGGAAATGTTCCAGATGATTCAGCGCCCAGTTGCACTTCGGATCAATCTGCACATTTAAGTTTGGATTGTCCGCCGTGATAATCTCCTCTGCCCGGAACTGGTAAAACCGCATCAGAAAATCTGCCTGATACAGGCGGTGCTCACGCAAAAGAGGCGGCCCGCTCTCTGTCGTGTCCGGTAAAAGGGAGTCCTGTGTCGTGTTGATAAAAGCGGAGTAGAAGACACGTTTTAAGTCAAACTGACGGTACAACGCCTCTGCCACATGCACAATCTCATAGTCACTCTCCGCAGACGCCCCGATAATCATCTGGGTACTCTGCCCCGCCGGAACAAAACCGGAATCCGCATGAAACTCCTGCAGTGCATAATTGCCGCTTTCCCTTACTTCCGGCAACGCCGCCCCTCCGGTATCAGATGGCAGGGCTTTCTGACTCCGGCTGTCTTCTAACGCTTTGTGCCCCGATAGCAAAAAGCTTTCTTTCCTACCCATCTGAATCTGCTTCATCGGCGTCAGTATCTTTCTCCTGTTTTTCTGCGGAGCAAGGGTGCGCAGTCCCTCTGCGGTAGGCAGCTCCAGATTGACGCTCATACGGTCCACAATCCAGCCAAGCTTTTCTACTAAGAGCGAATCCGCTCCCGGAATCGTCTTTACATGAATGTATCCGTTAAATTTATATTTTGTCCTCAAAAGATAAATCGCCTGATACATCTGCTCCATCGTGTAATCCGGATTGTTCTTAATCCCAGAGCTCAAAAACAAACCTTCGATATAATTTCTCCGATAAAAGGATATCGTCAGCTCCGCTATCTCCTCCGGGGTAAAGGTCGCCCGCGGGACGTCATTCGAGTATCGGTTAATACAATATTTGCAATCGTACACACATTCATTCGTGTGCAGTATTTTTAAAAGGGAAATACATCTCCCGTCCGCACCAAAGCAGTGGCAGATGCCACCGGCGACGGCGTTTCCCATCGTCCCCTTCACGCCCTTTCTGTCAACTCCGCTGGAAGTACACGCTACATCATACTTTGCGGCATCGGTCAAAATCTCTAATTTACGAAATATATCCTGTGATAGTGCCATTTCATGCACCTCCTCTTTCCGTTCGAACATTTGTTTGATTTATTGTAGCATACATATGTTCGAATTTCAAGAGTTATTTTACTTTTCTTTCGCAATATATCTTGCCACATGAACGCCACTTGCCGACGCATGGGACAGTGAGTGTGTCACGCCACTGCAGTCGCCAATGACAAAGAGCCCTTTGTGACAGGTCTCGAGATTTTTATCAATCTCCACTTCCATGTTATAAAATTTGACTTCCACACCGTAGAGCAGAGTATCGTCATTTGCCGTCCCCGGAGCGATTTTATCTAAGGCATAAATCATTTCAACAATACCATCAAGAATCCGTTTCGGCATTACCAGACTCAAATCTCCCGGAGTAGCCGATAACGTCGGCGTCAAAAAACCTTCCTCAATCCGCTTCTGGTTACTGCGCCGTCCCCGGATTAAATCACCGAACCGCTGGACGATTACACCGCCGCCCAGCATATTTGACAGTCTGGCAATACTCTCACCGTAGCCGTTACTGTCCTTAAATGGCTCGGAAAAATGTTTTGCCACAAGCAGAGCAAAGTTTGTATTTTCCGTATGCTTTTCCGGATCCTCATAGCTGTGTCCGTTTACTGTCACAATGCCATTCGTATTTTCATTGACAACAACGCCCTTCGGGTTCATACAAAAAGTACGCACCAAATCTTCAAACTGCTTTGTCCGGTAGACGATTTTGCTCTCATATAGTTCATCCGTTAAATGAGAAAACACCTCTGCCGGAAGTTCCACACGCACACCGATATCCACCCGGTTGGACTTGGTCGGGATTTCTAACTCCTGACAAACCTTTTCCATCCACTTGCTGCCGCTCCGCCCTGCTGAAATAATACACCTGTCACACTCATACTTCACGCTGGCGGCGATAATAGTATAACCATCTCCGCTCTTTTCTACTGTTTCCACCGGAGTCTCGAAATGAAATTCTACTTTATCCTTTAACTCATTATACAGATTTTCTAACACAATATAATTGATATCCGTACCTAAATGCCGGACGGAGGCGTCCAGTAAATGCAGGTCATTCTCGACACAGAGCTTTTTGATTTTCGTGTTAGCGGTGGAGTACAAGGCTGTCCCCTCCCCGCCATAATCTAAATTAATCTGGTCTACATAGTTCATTAACTCAATCGCCTGCTTTTTCCCAATGTACTCATGCAATGTACCACCGAACTGATTCGTAATGTTGTATTTTCCATCCGAAAATGCCCCTGCCCCGCCAAAGCCATTCATAATCGCACAGCTCTTACAGTGAATACAGGACTTTACCTTTTCCCCATCAATTGGGCACTTGCGCTTTTCCAAAGCCGTCCCGGACTCGAATACGGCAATTTTTAAATCCTCCCTCAATCTCGTCATTTCATAGGCAGAAAAAATCCCACCCGGCCCGGCTCCAATTATAATCACATCATATTTCAACCCTCTCCGTACCTCCTTACATCTTACATTCCCGGCACCTTCGGAAGTTTAGCGATGCTTGCCGCTATCTCCTCGTCGGACGGAATATAACATTCCATTTTACCGTCGTTATATTTTTCATAGGCATACATATCAAAATATCCGGTTCCGGTCAGCCCGAACAAAATGGTCTTTTCTTCCCCTGTCTCACGGCATTTGACTGCCTCGTCCATTGCCACCCGAATCGCATGGCTGCTCTCCGGCGCCGGAAGAATTCCTTCTACCTTGGCAAATTCCTCGGCCGCTTCAAATACTTCCGTCTGCTTGCGGCTTGTTGCCTCCATCAGCCCATCATCATAGAGCTGGGACAATACGGAACTCATTCCATGATAGCGAAGCCCTCCTGCATGGTTCGGCGCCGGCATAAAGCTGCTGCCGAGCGTATACATTTTTGCCAGTGGGCAAATCGCTCCTGTGTCGCAGAAGTCATAAGCATACGTGCCCCTTGTAAAGCTTGGGCAGGAAGACGGTTCTACTGCAATAAAACGATAATCTGCCTCGCCACGCAGTTTTTCTCCCATAAATGGGGAAATCAGACCACCTAGATTGGAACCGCCACCGGCACATCCGATGATAATATCCGGCTTCTCTCCATACTTATCCAATGCAATTTTACTCTCCAGTCCGATTACTGACTGGTGAAGCAGAACCTGTGAGAGCACCGAGCCAAGCACATAACGGTATCCATCCTGCGTTACTGCCGCCTCTACTGCCTCGGAAATCGCACAGCCAAGGCTTCCATCCGTACCCGGGAATTCTGCGCGGATTTTTCTTCCCACCTCTGTACTCTCCGATGGGGATGGAGTTACCTTCGCCCCATAAGTACGCATTACCTCACGGCGGAATGGTTTCTGCTCATACGAAACCTTTACCATATAAACCTGACAGTCCAGTCCGAGGAACGCACATGCCATGGATAGCGCAGTTCCCCACTGACCTGCACCAGTCTCTGTCGTCACTCCCTTCAGCCCTTGGTTTTTCGCATAATATGCCTGCGCAATTGCAGAATTCAATTTATGGCTTCCGGAAGTATTATTCCCCTCAAATTTGTAATAAATCTTAGCCGGGGTTTTCAGATAACGCTCCAGATGATACGCCCGCACAAGCGGCGCCGGACGGTACATTTTATAGAAGGTCAGAATCTCCTCCGGAATGTCAATGTACGGCGTCTTGTCATCCAACTCCTGCTTTGCCAGTTCTTCACAGAAAATGCCGCTCAGTTCCTCCAGTGTGACCGGCTTTCCTGTCCCCGGATTCAGCAGAGGAGCCGGCTTATTTTTCATGTCGGCGCGGACATTATACCACTGCGTTGGCATTTCACTTTCTTCCAAATAAATTTTGTAAGGGATTTCTTTGTTATTTTTCATTCTATCTTTCCTTTCTTAGCAAACCGATATTCCTGCTTTCGCCTCGCTATCTCTCATATTCGCCATATGCCCATAAATCTGTACATACACTATTTTCTATTTTAACACCTTATCCGGTTGAACTCAACTAATTATTTCCATATAAGTCGGGGCAATAGTCTGATAATTTTCTTCCAGCAGTAGACTTTTCATCTACAACTCATTATAATAGTCTCTATATTACGAAGAAGGAGAACAGTCCATGCCTTGGCGAAAAATAAGAAAATATATCTTATATGTACTTGCTGCCATCGTTATTTATCTGGTAGTCGGCTTAATTGTTCCATTTTTACAGAAAAAATCTGTCAAAAACACTTCCGGGCCGGACAAACTGATAGAACAGGCGATGACCGACAAAAAAAGCCCCGACCGGGCTATGATATTGGAAACCAACCAATCTGCACTGGAGGAGCGGATTCGCCTAATTCATATGGCAAAGGAACGAATCGTGCTGACAACTTTTGATATGAGGGAGGGGGAAAGCACCTCTGATATTTTGTCCCTGCTCTACCAGAAGGCAGAAGCCGGGGTTAAAATTCAGATTTTAATAGACGGCGTCAGCGGAGCACTTCGTCTTCGGGGCGTCCCACTGTTCCAGACGATTGCGTCACATGAAAACATTGAGATAAGAATTTACAATGAACTAAATCCTGTTTTTCCATGGAAGGCAATGGGACGCATGCACGATAAATATGTGATTGTTGACCAAATGGCTTACATACTCGGCGGGCGGAATACATTTGATTACTTTATCGGAAATTATATAACCGAAGGAATCAGTTATGACAGAGAGGCGCTTATTTACAATACGGATTCTCTCTCCGCACAAAAACAGGCAGACAGCCAGACCTCAGACAGCTCCATTTTTGAACTGTATCAATATTTTGAAGAAATGTGGAATTATCCAGAGTGCAAGACTTATGATGGCGGCGGTATTTCCGATGACGAAACGGAAACCGTCAAAACCTTTTTAGGGAAACGATATCAGCAGCTGAAAGATAAATACCCGCAGCTTTTTTCCGACTATGACTACTGTCAGAGCACGGATGAGACAAAGGGCGTTACCCTCCTCAAAAATGAAAAGCATATCTACTCGAAAGAGCCGCTTATTTTTTATGAGCTTACCGAGCTGATGAAGCGGGCGAAAAAGAAAGCTGTTATCCATACACCGTATATTGTGGCAGATGATTATATGCTGTCTGCGCTCACTGATGTCTGCAAAAAAGTACCTGTTACTTTGATGACAAATGCGAGGGAAAATGGCGATAATGTTGTTGCCTCCAGCGATTACACCTACCACCGCAGTGATGTTCTGTCCACCGGAGTCTCTCTCCTTGAATACATGGGCGGCGTGTCCTATCATGGCAAATCAGTTGTCATTGATGACGAGCTTGCCATCATTGGTTCCTATAACTTCGATATGCGCAGCACCTATGTCGATACGGAACTTATGCTTGCTATACGGAGTAAAGATGTCTGCACCCGGCTGAACCGTTATATGGAAGATTATCACAAAGACAGTTGCCCGGTAAAAAAAGACGGCGGCAGGGAAAACCCGGAAGACATTGACGTGAAAGACTTACCTCCGGTTAAAAATGCAATCTTTCATACGCTGGGGCTTATCCTGCAGCCGTTTCGTATTTTAGTTTGATTTTGTCTGGATTTTCATTTCTAAAACAACTGCTATTTCTTGATATCCTTCCCCTACTAACCTGCTCTCCGAATCGTTATCCTGCCAGACAATTTTGAAATATGATTCCCGCCGGATATTACGGTTCCCAGTTCATACAAACCGGACGCAGGGCTGGCTGCGCCATAAAACATGACGACGTCATCCCACGGTTTATAGTAGGCTAAGGAACCCTTCTTCCCCTTGGATTTCGGTGTACCCTTAATGTCTAACCCTTTCGGAGGGTAGAAAATTTTTTCATTATCGCTAAAGTTTTCTACTTTCAGAGTGAGCGGAAGCTGCTTAAGCAAATCCTTTGCCGCAGAGCTATTATTCAAACGAAAAACTACTGTGTATTTATTAGAGCTTACTGCGATTTTATCGCCGTCTGCTGCTTTGGCACTTTCGTTTTTTACTATCGTAACCAGACAAGTTAATCTTCTTTTTCCTGCCTTTGCCTGCAATCTTGCCCTCCCGGCCTTTTTTCCTTTTACTTTCACACTATTTTTTCCCTTCGTGATAGAAAGCTTCTTTTTACCGGAAAGTACCTTCCACGTGACCTTTTTTCCTGTATTCTTTACCTTGATTGTTTTTGTCTTTCCGACTTTTACTGTTATTTTTGAATGACTGAGCCGAACCTTACCAGCTCCAAGAACAGGAGTGTCCATGGACAAAGGAAAAATCATCCGCATTACCAGCCCCGCCGCCAGTGCAACGTAAATTAAGTTCCTGATCTTCTTCATATTGACCTTCTTTCTGTCGCGTAGCCTGACGATACCAAGTCGAACACATGGCAATCACTCAATTATTTATGCTATTAAGGCGGCGAGTATCCTATGGTTTCTTGCCGTTATATCACTCCCCGAAAAATATTGTTT
>DEUM01000071.1 GCA_002362575.1 Lachnoclostridium sp. UBA3262
GCTCAGTTGGTTAGAGCGCCGCCCTGTCACGGCGGAGGTCGTGGTTTCGAGTCCCATCTGGGTCGTTCAGGCAATCTATTTTACAATGTGCCTGAAACGAAAAGGCGAAGTGCCTATGCGCTTTGCTATCATACATATGCTGGTGTGGCGGAACTGGCAGACGCCCAGGACTTAAAATCCTGTGGGTGGTGACACCCGTACCGGTTCGATTCCGGTTACCAGCATTAAAAATAAAGTGTGCCACGAAGTGGTATACTTTATTTTTAATATTACATAAAGAAGGAAAGTGCGGTTCATTTCCTGCCCTCTTGCATAAATTAAACTAAACAGGATAGACAGGAAGAAAATTTATGCAGATATATATTGTACAGGAGAATGATACGATAGAACGTATTGCGGGACTGTATGGTACTACCGTACCCGAGCTTTCATATACCAACCAGATTCCGTACCCTTATCGGCTGGCAATAGGACAGGCGCTGTTAATTCCGGCGGGAGAAATGCCAGAGGATAGACGTATTGTAACGGCGAATGGTTATGCCTATCCTTTTATTAGTCCATGGGTATTGCAGCAGACGTTACCTTATTTGACTAATTTACTTGTATTTTCATATGGGTTTACGACGGAAGGGGAGCTGGTGCCGCCAGCGGTCTCGGACGACTGGATGATTGCAGAAGCGATGAATTTTTCTGTTTCACCGATACTTACTTTAACGCCGTTGGGAGCGGACGGAAGATTTAATAATAATTTGATTCATGCGGTTGTGACAAATGAGACGGCAAAGGAAAACTTGATACAGAATCTTTTACAGGCAATGCCAGAGAAAAATTTCCGGGGAGTGGATGTGGACTTTGAATATATACTGGCTGAAGACAGGGATTTATTCACTGCCTTTGTTGCGGAACTTAGAGACCGGATGAATCAGGAGGGATATATAGTCAGTGTGGCTCTTGCTCCAAAAACCTCAGCAGACCAGCAGGGACTCTTGTATGAGGGGAAGGACTACAGGGGACTCGGAGAGGCGGCAAATGAAGTGCTGCTTATGGCATACGAGTGGGGATATACTTATGGCCCGGCAATGGCAGTGGCGCCGCTCAACAAGGTACGTCAGGTTGTAGAATACGCGCTGACGGAAATCCCGGCAGAGAAAATCAATCTTGGGATTCCAAACTATGGATATGACTGGACGTTACCATATGTGCGTGGGGAGAGCAAGGCGGTTACGATAGGAAATGTTGAGGCGGTGCAGATTGCGATTGAAAATGGTGTGCCAATACAATTTGACGAGACGGCGCAGTCACCATATTTTACTTATGTGCAGGAGGGGCGGGAGCATGAGGTGTGGTTTGAGGATGTACGAAGCCTTCAGCAAAAGTACAATCTTTTGACAGAATATAACTTAAAGGGAATTGGGGTGTGGCAGATTATGAGATTATTTCGCGCCTCATGGCTATTGTATGCTAGTATGTTTTATATTCAATAGGAAAGTGTAAGAGTCAGACGACTGAGATAACGGATGTAATAAAATTTTGTTGACATACTGAAAAAAGTACAGCATATTTAATGTATACTAAGTATATATTAAAAATACAGTCAATATATAGATATCTTTGATGAAAAGTTATAGGTAGTGTAGTGATTGACACTAGCATAATTCGGTTGCAGAAAGACCGATTTCTGTACAGTTAGAAAACTATTTTATGAATACAAGTTTTTTGAGGAAATCTCAAAATTTGAATGTGTTATAAAATTACTTATGAGGGGGATATTCTACTTCTTATGGTAGAAGCGGAATTAATTTTCATTTTAGATAAATTATAAATTGTCTAAAGTATATTGAAAAAACTTTTTGCATATGCTATAATGCCGGTAGGCAAAAAGATATGACAGTTCCATGTGAACGTAGAATGAATCCCCAAACTGTAGTAGCGTACAGTCTGGGGATTCTTCTTTTCTTTTATAGTGGCAAAGCACCCACTAGGCTATTTGTTGTCCCTTCGGTCACTGCCAAGCCATTTGATGATGTAGTGGCAGGCTACACCAGCCGCAACAGCGACTATAAAAGATATGACAAACTCCATGTAAACACCTCCTCCCGTTGCCGGGTGTAGGTTGGACAACACAAGTATTATAACATATCAATTGATATTTCTCCATTTTTTTGTAAAGACTTTATTGTTGGGAAACAAACAGCAGAAGATTTACAAGAATAATTTAAAGTTTAATTTGAGAAAAACACCCCTAACATCAAGGGGAATATTCATTGTAGCCCTTGTTAGTCTTTGTTATAAGATTTTCAGGGATAGAAAAAGATAGGCCGCCACTACTGCCATAGTGACGGCTGGACATTATAAAATGTTATAGTTGTTATCTGAGGTAGCCGCTTTTATGGCTCCCTTTTTCTATTTTTAATATAATATATACGCCGATGATGTACAAGAAAAATTCAATATTTGATTAGAAACCTATAACATCATGGGGGATATATGTCCCCATCATAGGTAATTAAAAATAACCCAAAACTGTTGCTTTAATAAGTCAAATTTCTATACTTGTTTTACATGTGTAATATTTTATAGTATACTACAGAATAAAGAGCAGTTTTGCGATTATATATTTAACCAGGCAGCCGAAGGGTGCGACGCCACGTTTCCGAGTCTTGCGGAAGGAGTGGTGCTTATGAGTACATATGAAAAGTATATGCTGATTCTGGCTCTAAGTCAGTTATTTATAGCAGTTTTTAATATGGGAAATAAGAAGTAGCACCTCTGCTCCGACAGCTAGGTGCTACTTTTGTGACTTAGTATACTGCCGGAAACGGATAGGCTGAATCTATCGTTTCGGCTGTCTTGTTAAGTATATTATATCAAATTTTAATGTTGTGTCAATAAAATTCGGCAAAAATGAAAGAAAAAAGTATGGCCCGGCAATGGCGGAATATAAGATACATTATATTAACGTGAGAGGGAAACCACAGGGCAAAGTGGTCTCCCTATTTTAGTTATTATTACTTATCCCCGTTTCTAAACTGCACGGGAGTCATATTAAATTTTTTCCGGAATGTGCGGTTAAAATGTTCCACGTTTGGATAGCCGACGGCAAGAGCAATATTTTCTACCGTCATATTTCCGTTCTTTAAGAGCGTTCTCGCCTTTTTCATTCGTATATTCGTAACCAATTCCATGAAAGTTCGACCGGATTTCTCATGAATATATTTACTGATATAAGGCCCTGACAGGTGGAACTCGTCGGCCATCTGCTCCAAAGTAATCGTCTGGTAGTTGGACTGAATATAGTTCATCATGGCTATCAGGCGTTCATCCTTGCAGGAATCGTTATTCTGAATTTCCGGCAGCTTGTTGACACAGACGCACAGAGCGTGAATGGAAGCCTTGATAATGTCCTCATCAATGCCGACGCCCCAGTAGGCTCTGCCCTGACATGTAATATTGACATACGCAATTGCTTTGGAGGAAGAACCTCGCGTGAGAGCGTGTTCCTCATAGGCAGACAATTGATAACTGATGCCAAAAAACTGTTTGATGGTATTACTTACCGCATCCAGTCGTCCATTTCCCATTGCGTCCACAATGTTTTTTTTGTCTCCGCAGACAATGGTTGTCTCCGCCATGATTCCGTCAATCTGCTTAAAGTGACATTCACTGATTTGGAAATATGGTGTTGGATTGATATAATTGTCTTCAAAAATTTCGTATACCCACTGTGGTGAAAGCTCTTTGTGTGTTTCGTCAGAAATATCTTTCATCATGTAGCCGACTTCCTCCCGCATAGCGTCTGGAAGGGAGATACCAAAGTTTTGTTTTAAGATATAGTTGACGCCACCTTTGCCGGACTGGCTGTTGATGCGGATTACGTCAGAGTCATAGGTACGCCCGACATCTTTCGGATCTACCGGAAGGTATGGAACACTCCAAAGCTTTAAGTTTTTATCTTCGCGCCACTGCATACCCTTGGCAATTGCATCCTGGTGGGAGCCGGAGAAGGCGGTAAATACTAAGTCGCCTGCATAAGGTTGCCGCTCATAAACATGCATGCGGGTAAAGGTTTCGTAATTTTTCCGTATCGTCGGCATATCTGAAAAGTCCAGCTCAGGATTGACGCCATGGGAAAACATATTCATTGCCAATGTCACAATATCGACATTCCCGGTGCGTTCGCCGTTGCCAAACAGCGTTCCCTCAATCCGGTCAGCACCAGCCAAAATCCCCAGCTCCGCGTCGCAGACGCCACAGCCGCGGTCGTTATGTGGATGCAGTGATAAAACAACAGAGTCACGGTATTTCAAGTGCTTGTGGATATATTCCACCTGAGTGGCAAAAACGTGAGGCATGGCATTTTCAACTGTTGTAGGAATGTTGATAATGGCTTTGTTTTCACTGCTTGGTTTCCATATATCTAAAACTGCGTTACAGACGTCTACGGCATAGTCAACCTCTGTGCCCGGAAAACTCTCTGGACTATATTCGAAGGAAAAACTACCGTCCGTCTCGTCTGCCAGCTCCTTTAAAAGTATGGCGCCGTCGACAGCGATTTTTTTTATTTCCTCTTTGCTCTTTTTAAAAACCTGCTCACGCTGTGCCACAGAGGTTGAATTATATAAATGGACGACAGCGTGGGGAGCGCCCTTGACCGCCTCAAATGTTTTTTTGATAATATGCTCCCTTGCCTGAGTCAGAACCTGTACGGTAACATCATCCGGAATCATATTTTTTTCAATCAGGGCGCGCATAAATTCATATTCTGTTTCAGAGGCAGCAGGGAAGCCGACCTCAATCTCCTTAAAGCCAATATCAACTAACATTTGGAAAAATTGCAGCTTTTCATCTAAGCTCATTGGCTCAATCAGCGCCTGATTGCCGTCTCGTAAATCAACCGAACACCAGATAGGCGGCGCATCAATGGCGTCCTTTTTTGCCCAGTCGTAGGTACATTCGGGCGGCATAAAATATGCCTTCTCGTACTTGTCAAAATTTTTCATGTTTCAAATCCTCCATTTCATATAATGTAATAAGTTTCCTGATGCGGGGTGTATGGATGACTTTGCATAAAAAAATCTTCCGTCCCCACAACCATGCGGTTGTAGAGACGAAAGATGTAGCTTCTTTCGCGGTACCACTCTACTTCATGCTCAAAGGAGCATGCCCTCATCAGCACTAACATGCCTTTCCCCTGTAACGGTGGGCGTCCGTTGCACTCTACTGTCTGTTCCGATAAAGATTGGAAAAATTGGTTCAAGTGCACAGCTCAGAGGCGAGTTCGCTGTATTTCCTTTACTGCCTCACACCAGCCGGCAGCTCTCTGAAAAAGGTAGGACAGTTACTATTCCTCATCCTTGCTTTTACTGTTTTTATATCATATCACAAAGTATGCAATTTGGAAATGATTAAATTTAATCATTTTTATTGACTTATTTTATCATACTTAATAAAACCATTTTAATAAGAAAAAAG
>DEUM01000061.1 GCA_002362575.1 Lachnoclostridium sp. UBA3262
GGTCTGAATTTGAGGAAACGTAAAAACATGCTGCTCAGCTTTATTCTGACGCTTGCTATGGTAATGGGGCTGTCCGTCCCCTCTGCCAATGCTGCTAAGGCAGTAAAGCTGAACACAAAAAAAGCAACGATTACCGTAGGAAAAACGAAGAAAATCAAAGTAAAGAACACAAAGAAAAAAGCCAAATGGTCCATCAAAAAAGGAAAAAAGTACATTAAACTTACGAAAAAGAAAAAGAACAGCGTTACCGTAAAGGCGAAGAAAAAGGGAAAAGCCGTGGTACAAGCTAAGATTGGCAAAAAGAAGCTGACCTGTAAGATAACAGTTGTAAAGAAAAAGAAAAACATAGCGGATGACGACAAACAGAGACAGGCAACAAAAACTCCAGTTTCTCCAACGAAGGCAGCGCCAACTTCCTCGCCAACACCAACACCGCCTTCTTCTAACACGGATACACCGCCTTCTTCTACACCAGAGACAGTCAAGAATCTGATTATCGACTTGAGCAAATGCGGCACTACCACATTTAGCGCTTCGCCGGCAAAAATCGACTTCAGCAGTCAGCTTGACAGCCGGTTTGATCTTTCCCTGTATAGTTCATTGAAAGTGTCTTATAAAATGGAATTTGAAGGAGATGACACCTCCGACCTTAAATTGGGCAAAATCGGTCTTGCCAAGACAACAGCAACACTGGACGGATATGCTGACGGCATCAAAAGCACTATGGAAATGACTGCTAAAGGACAATCCGTATCACTCAGCCTGAGTAATTTAAGCGGAACCGTTGTCGGTATCAATATTCAACCAATGAGCGGCGAAGAAAATAATTACGCCTGGCCTAAGACGCTGACAAGCGTTACCATTACCGGCATTGAGTTTATTGCAAAAAAAGGTGCTGTGTACCCGGATCCAAATAAACCATCTGCTCCGACGCCAACACCGGAACCGACCTATGCACCGGAGGAATTTAATTACGAAGGAACCGATATCAGCTGGATTGACAAATCAAAACCGATGGTAGCCTTTACTTTCGATGATGGTCCGGTAGGCAATACGGACACGAGCAACAGTATGGTTATCCAAAAAGCCCTGAAGAAATATGGCGCTCATGCAACCTTCTTCTACATTGGTTCACAGATTAACTCAGCTGCCAAAGAAGATGAGATTTTACAGGCAAAGACAAACGGCTTTGAGGTCGGCAACCATTCATGGGGCTGGAGCGCTATGTCAGATATGACTTCCTCGGAGATTAAAAAATCAATCGGGGATACAAACGCTAAGCTGACGGAGATTACCGGATATAACAACTTCCTATTCCGTCCGCCAAATCTCTCTACCAGCCCGACCATGCAGGGATACATCAAAGCACCGTTTATCAATTGCGCAGTCGACAGTAAAGACTGGAACAAGGCAACTAAGGCACAGATTATTGAAAACGTCAAAAAAGCTACTGACGGTGATATCGTACTCATGCACGAAACTGAAAACAATACGAAAGAAGCCGTAGAAGAACTTTTAGATTACTTTATCAATGAAAAAGGATGGCAGGTTGTATCTGTATCCGAACTGTTTGCCGCAAAAGGCAAAAAACTGATGACCGGAAGCATCTACAGCAACGCAAGATAATTTTTGACACAAAATCCCCCCGGAATGTCTATGAACTGACAGCCCGGGGGATTTTTCATGCCTTTATTTTGTACTTTCAGAATTTTTCAGAACCTCTACCGCTTTGCTTAACTGGTTATCATCTTTCTCATTATAATTGTCAGCATCTCCGGTATACTTTTCCTCCACATCCGGCGTCAGCCCAACCTCATGAATCGAACGCCCGCTTGGCAGAAGATATTCCCCTGTTGTCAGCTTGATACCGCCGCCACAGGAGCTTTCCAACGAAAATATCGTCTGAACAATTCCCTTGCCATAACTTTTTACACCTACAAGCGTCGCCTTGCCACGGTCTTGAAGCGTTCCGGCAAAGACCTCGGAAGCACTGGCACTGCTGCCATTAATCAGTACGACAATCGGTTTATCAAAATGTTTTTCATCGGTTGACTCATATACAGCTTCTCCTTTGTATTTACTTTTTTCCGTAATGAGTTTTCCCTTCGGTAGTAATTCATCCAGCATATCCACAACAGCAGACAGAGAACCGCCTCCGTTGTCTCGGACGTCTATAATCATACCTTTCTGCCCTTTCTTTTCCAGTCCGGCAATCGCATCCTGAAATTGTTTTACTGACTCGTTGTCAAACACACTGATTTTAATATATCCGATGCTATCAGCAAGCATTTTGCTCTGTATCGACTGATTGACAATCTTCTCACAGACTACTGTGATATCCTTACTTACTGTCACTCCGTTTTCCATGCGGGAAATCGAAAGAACCGATTTTTTCCCCTCTTTACCTTTTATCATGCCTACCGTATCAGACAGGCTCATGTCTGAGACATCCTTACCATTGACTTTCTTTATCTCATCGCCTGCCTTCAATCCGGCTTTCTCTGCCGGCCTGCCCTTCTGAACCTCTGCAATAATTTTCTGTTTCGTCTTCGCATCGATTCTTACCGTCGCGCCAATTCCAGCGTAATCTCCATTGACACTGCTCATCGTTTCTTCATATTCCTCCGACGTGAAATAGGCAGAATATTTATCCCCCAGCGCATTTACCATTCCCTTTGCCGCATATTCGGATATCTTTTTATCCGAAGTATCATCCTTCCAATAGTAATGGTCAATGTAGCCCTCTACAACCTTTGCGCGCTCCCAAACATCATCTGCCAGGGAACCGCTTGGGAAAATATGAATTCCAAAATATTTGGTTACAACGATGACTGCCAAAAAGGCAACTATTCCTGCCACCATTCCCAGAATAAACCCTTTCAAACGTTCTTTCTTCATGTCTGCCTCCTATCTGCTGACATATGATAATGGATTCACATAAGTGCCGTTTTTTGACACGCCAAAATGCAAATGCGAGCCAGTCGAAATCCCGGTAGAACCCGCATAGGCAATCGTCTGCCCCCGGCTCACGGTATCCCCGGCACTGACTGCCAGTCTGGAACAGTGCATATAAACGGTATATAAACGTTTTCCATGAGAAATCATCACATAATTTCCGGCGCTTGAACTATAAGAGGCAGTCACAACCTCTCCGTCTCCCGCCGCTACAATCGGCGTCCCGGTAGGAACCGCAATATCAATTCCCTTGTGATAGGTACTCGCCCCCGCTGTCGGGCTGCTTCGCTTTCCAAAGCCCGAGGAGATTCTCCCCGATACATTCAGCGGCCATCGGAGCGTCCCGTCACCGCCTCCAGAATTACCGGAGCCTGCATCGTTTTTCCTATCAATTTCATCCTGCTTTTTCTCTAACAGCCGCTCTACCTCTGCTTCTGCAGCAGCCGCCTGTTTGGCATACTCATCCGCCTTTTCCTGAGACATTTCCAATTTATCATTAAAACGGTTAATTTCCTTTTTCTTCTTCTTTCGCAATTCATTCAACGCATTTTTCTCAGCTGTCGCTTCCTCCTTCAGTCCCTCCAGCTCCGTCAGCTTATTTTCAATCTCTTTTTCCTGCCTCTTAATTTCCTGCTTCGTTTTTTTATACCGTTCGAATATGCCTTTATCATACTTACTGATTTTTTCTATATATTCTGTCCGGTTCAGCAAATCACTGATATTTTTTGAGCTGAATAGAATCTCTAAATAATCCTGATTCCCATTTTCATACATATATTTTATGCGCTTCTTCATTGTCGTATACTGCTTTTCTTCGCTCTCCTCGGCCGCCTTCAGCTCCTTTTTTGCCGCCTTTAGCTGGCTGTTTGTGGTTTTTATGTCTGCCCTGACCTTCTCTAAGTCCGCCTCCACCTGCGAGGACTTCTTATCCAGCTTTTCAATGTATTTGAGCGTACTTTCCCTGCTCTTCTCGATATCTTCCATATCTTTTTGCAGTTCCTGCGCCTTTTTTATGCTCTCTTTTTTTTCCTGCTCTGCCTCCTCAATCTTCTTATCGTAATTTACTGCCAGAGTCCGTCCTCCAGTCGCAGACAGACAGAAAAGACACAGCACCGCCGTCAATATTCCCTTACGCATACCCAGCCCCTCCTTACTATATATTGAGATTCCTTCTTACTGTAATAAAGCTTCCGAGAAATCCGATTCCTACTCCTACCAGCAATGAAACTGGTATCAGTACGGCGAATACACCGCCCGTACTCAGGAAAGAAAGCTCCCCGATAAAAATTGAAAAGTTCGAATAAATATACGATATAATCCGACCATAGGCGGCAGACAAAATGATTAACGGAAATGCCGAGCCGATCAGCCCAATCACAATTCCCTCTACAATAAACGGCGCCCATATAAAGTAATCTGACGCCCCCATCAGCCGCATAATCGCAATCTCCGGTTTTCTCACAGTAATTCCCGTCGCAATTGTCGAATGAATCAAAAAAACGGAAACTAAAAGCAAAACAAGAATCAGCACTGCCGATATCACTCCTGCCAGCCTGCTAATACTGGACAGACTGATAGCGACCTCCTCCGAACGTTTTATCATTCGAACGCCATCCACCGTATTTAAGTATTCTACTAATGTAGATTGCTTGTCAATACTTTTCAAATATACTTCGTAGGAGGCGGACTGCGCCAGCGGATTGTCATCACTGAAACTCTCGACGAGCTCCGGCGAATCCTGAAAATTTTCCTTTTTAAAACGCTCCCACGCTTCCTCCCCTGAGACAAATTCTATATGTTCTACCTCCGGCCGCTCCCGAATCACATCGCCGATTGTCTGGATTCCCTCGTCCGTAATATCCTCGTCAAAGAATACTGAGATTCCAACCGAGTTTTCTGCCGTGTGAACAATGTACTGAAAATTGCTGAGCACAAAGTAAAAAAGTCCGAACAGAAACAGACACGCTGCTACTGTTCCCACCGAAGCAAGTGTAAACATACGGTTCTTCTTCAAACTGATAAAGCCCTGCTTTAAACTGTATAAAAATACGTTAATCCCTTTCATACTGATACCCACCTTTTTTCTCATCGCGAATCAGCGAGCCGTCTTCTAACGTTATCACCCGTTTCTGCATGACATCTACAATATCATTATTATGTGTCACAACCACGACCGTCGTACCCGTTTTATTTATTTCCTGCAAAAGCATCATGATATCCCACGCCGTCTGCGGATCCAGATTTCCCGTCGGCTCATCTGCCAGAAGAATGGTTGGGCGGTTGACGAGTGCCCTTGCAATCGCCACCCGCTGCTGCTCTCCACCGGACAGTTCACTTGGGTAGGCGTCCGCCTTTTCTTTTAAGCCTACCATTTCCAGCATTATCGGAACATTGATTGCAATCTGTCGTTTTGTCATGCCTATAATTTGCTGGGCAAACGCCACGTTTTCATACACCGTTTTATTTTTCAAAAGACGGAAATCCTGAAAAACCACGCCGATTTTCCTGCGGTACATGGAAATCTGTTTCCGCTTTAATTTCGTTACCTGCCTGCCACCCACAAACAAACGTCCGGAGCTCGGATTCAACTCCTTCAGCAGTAACTTAATAAAAGTGGATTTGCCCGATCCACTTTTACCAACAATAAATACAAACTCTCCCTTTTGCACCCGGATAGAAATATCATGCAGTGCGTCTACTCCTGTAGAATACTGTTTTGATATATGGTCCATCGCAATAATAGGGATTGTCTTTCTCTTGCCTTCCATCTCTGTCTCACACCTTTTTATCCACAATCATTTAATAATCTATCGTCTCAAGGTAATTCATGTACTTTACTACCATAAGTGCAATCCGAAACGTAATTGCATCCTCAAATACCCGGAGATCAAGTCCGGTACTTTTTTGCAGCTTATCCAGCCGGTACACCAGTGTATTCCGGTGTATGTAAAGCTGTCTGGAAGTTTCGGAAACATTCAGATTATTTTCAAAAAATTTGTTAATCGTTGTCAAGGTTTCCTCATCAAACTGGTCTGGCGTATTTTCTGCAAAAATCTCTTTTATAAACATTTTACACAACGGCATCGGAAGCTGATAAATCAACCGTCCGATTCCCAGATTACTGTACGCCATCACATTTCTGTCATTATAGAAAATCTTTCCTACATCCAAAGCCATCTTCGCCTCTTTGTAGGAACGAGAAACCTCTTTAATATCTTTAATAATCGTACCATATGCCACGTGAACTCTCGTCATTGCCTCGGTATTCAGCATGTCGACAATTACCTGCGCGGTTTTTTCCAAATCGTCATAGGTCTCATTCTTTGCCAGTTCTTTCACGAGAATAATATTTTTCTCGTCAACCGCTGTAATAAAATCCTTGCTCCCTCCGGCAAACATGCCGCGCACTGTCTCCAGCGCCCCATTGTCCTTCTCCTTGCTTGTTTCGATAATGTACACAACACGCCTTGCATTCATCTCAATATGCAGTTTTTTGGCGCGGTTAAATATATCTACCATTAAAAGGTTATCCAATAACAGATTTTTTATAAAGTTGTCCTTGTCGTAGCGCTCCTTGTACGCAACCAAAAGATTCTGAATCTGAAAAACAACTATCTTGCCGATAGTATACACTTCCTCCGAATCTCCCTTAGCGACTACTACATATTCTAACTGTCCCTCATCATACACTTTAAAGAACTGATATCCCTGCAGTACCTGACTGTCCGCCGGCGAGTCCACAAATGCACGAATCGAGTCCCCATAATTCAAACCATCCGCCGCTGTTTCCGCAAGCACATTCCCTTCCGTGTCCATCACACTCAAATCAATTTTTGTAATCCCCTTTAGCCCATCAATCGTATTCTGTAGAATCTGATTTGATATCACTGCTGCACCTCCTGTTCATCCTTCATCATTCAGTAGCACATACACATTCTTTGTCATTGTAACATTTTTTTCTTTTCCTGTCAAAAAAGCCCGGCTGAGAATCACGGGCTTCTGAAGAATCGCAATGCGATTCTTCGCTCCGCACCGTCAACTTCACTCTACTATTCAAAAAAGCGGAAGTATCAACCCGGTTCACAGAACCTTGCTGATACTTCCGCCCATTCACTTTCTTATATCTACAGAAAGACTAGTTTGTAATCGTCTCCTGTGTCTCTTTATCGAACAGATGAATCTTTGCGCCGTCAAGAGCAATCTTGATTGTATCTCCCGGACGAGCTGTCGTACGAGGATTTACACGTACTGTAATATCGTAAGTATCTACTGTGAAATACAGGAATACTTCGGCACCAAGCATCTCGTATACCTTAACGGTAGCTTCCAGTGTCGTATCTGGAGAATTGCTGATGAACATTTCCTCATCCTTAATATCCTCAGGACGAATACCGAATACAACTGTTTTTTCCTCATAGCCGCCGTCAATCAGCTTCTTAGCTTTGTTCTCCGGCAATTTAATGGAGTTAGAGCCGAACATAAGCAGTACGTCGGAACCGGACAGAACAACCTTTGCCTCGATGAAGTTCATCTGAGGAGAACCAATGAATCCTGCCACAAACAGATTGTTCGGTTTCATATACAAATCTAACGGAGAGTCAACCTGCTGTACTACACCGTCCTTCATAACTACGATACGGGTACCAAGTGTCAACGCCTCTGTCTGGTCATGTGTTACATAAATAATCGTTGTTTCCAGTCTCTGATGAAGCTTGGAAATCTCAATACGCATCTGAACACGAAGCTTTGCATCCAAGTTGGAAAGCGGCTCATCCATAAGGAATACTTTCGGATCACGGACAATCGCACGTCCCATAGCGACACGCTGTCTCTGACCACCGGACAAAGCCTTTGGCTTACGGTCTAACAAATGCTCAATATCAAGAATTTTAGCTGCCTCATGTACAAGACGGTCAATCTGATCTTTCGGAGTTTTTCTCAGCTTCAGACCAAATGCCATGTTGTCATATACTGACATATGTGGGTACAACGCATAGTTCTGGAATACCATTGCGATATCTCTGTCCTTTGGCTCTACGTCGTTTACCAGCTTATCTCCAATCCATAACTCACCACTCGAAATTTCTTCCAGACCTGCAATCATACGAAGTGTCGTAGATTTTCCACATCCAGATGGTCCTACAAAGATGATGAACTCTTTGTCTTCAATCTCTAAGTTAAAATCTTTTACTGCATGAAACCCATTCGGGTATATCTTATTGATGTTCTTTAATGATAAACTTGCCATTTTCTATTTCCTCCTGGAATATATTTTTTTGTCATTAACATCTAAAAAATACTATACACCAATTTTCGAAAAAACGCCATATCCATTTTACATAAATAATTTTAAAACTTTTGTGTAAATTGCATAATGAATTTTTTATAATTCTATTAGAAAGTCTTTTCTGTTTCAAAGCCTTCACCCATAATCTCTCTGGCATCTGATATGATAACAAAGGCATTTTCGTCTGCCTCCCGCACTATTTTTAAGACAGAAACGGTCTCTTTCCGTGAAATAGCACACATCAGTACATACTTTTCCCGCCCGGAATACATTCCGGTTCCCTTGAGTGAAGTCACTCCCCGCTGCAGCTTCTCCATAACCTGACCGGCAATCTTTCGTGGCTCGTCTGAAATAATATACAAGAGCTTGGCAAACTTCAAGCCCTCCAGAATACGGTCAATCAGCTTGGATGTCACAAACACTGCTACAATCGAATACAGGCCTGTCCTCATGCCAAACACCAGCATACCGCCCGCTACGATAATGCCGTCAATGATAGAAAGAATATTTCCGGCGCTTACCCACGGTATCAGGGGATGCAAAAGCGTACCAAGAAGGTCCGAGCCGCCTGTCGATGCCCCCCTGCCAAACACAAGCCCGAGTCCGGCTCCATTCAGGGCGCCTCCGAGCAGCGCCGCCATCAGATAATCCTCATGTACTACCTTCACGACCGGGACGACAGCCAACAGGATGGAAAAGCAAATCGCCGCATACAGGCTTTTTGCGACAAATGCCATCCCGAATTTCTTGCCTGCAATAATAAACAGCGGAACATTTAAAACTGCTGTTGTGATCCAGACCGGAACCGGCAGAAAGTGGTGAACTACAATACCAATTCCTGAAAAGCCACCCGTTACCATTGACATTGGCTCATAAATCAGATTGATTCCCAGTGCCATAAGAAAAGTTCCTACGGTAATTATACCATAGGAACTGATTGCTCTTTTCCATGAAAGGAACATGCTATATTACCTCCGCGACTTCTTTTTGGTAATATAGTCGTCCATTTTTCTATTAAATATTCGTTTTCGTAAAGAATGGGAATAAGGAATTTTGGAAACCCAGCGGAAAGCCCCTGCCAGATGTATTTTCCCCAGCCATTTCGGCACATGGATATTGTCACGCATAATCAATGGCAGAATACTTCCCGCCACAAAACACAGTTTAGCATTCAGCTTACTTTTATTATTTTCCAGCCACTCCTCCTGCTCTGTGCTATCCATCGACAAAATAATAATATCCGGCAGTTTCGTATTGATATCGTTAATCAGCGTTTCATCTGATACCCCGCTGTCTGCTACATATACCCCTGCCACATTATCCTTTGGAAAATATTCTGTCATATAACGGTACATCGCCCTCGCTTCTTTCTTATTTCTCAAGACAAGATAATATGTCTTTTCTTCCAATGCAAGAGAGCGGATAAGTTCCTGAAGTGAATGGTAATCCACAACCATGCCGCCTGTCTCCAGTACCTCCACATGATGCGCTGACAGAATTGCCTTTTCTCCGGGCAAAATCAAATCTGCCTGCCCCAGAACCTGCTTCACAAGTTTATTCTCGTCATAAGCGTCAATATAGTCCAGAGAAATCATATGGACAATATTCAGATATTCATTTGATAAATACGATGCCACTTCCTCCTGGAGGGTTTCCTGTGTCAGCAAATCCAACTCCAAGTCCATGATGCGTATTCTGGTTCCCATAACTGAACCTCCTTCATTCTATGACAAGTTGTCCTGCACTCCCAGAATGATCTCAATATCTGCTCCGTTTGTAAGCTTCTCTGATGTTTCTTCAATCGTCGCATTCTTAAAATACTTTAACAAATCTTCTCCCCAGCTTTTTTTCTTTGTGAGAATTTTTGTCTTCTGCAGTTTACCTCCAAAATAATTGCCAACGTCAATTACATTAAGATTATCTGCCTGAAGCTTCTCCTTATAAGCGGCGGCAAGTCCGGTAATATTACTTGCATTTGTAATCTGTATCGTATGACCGGAAGAAGAACCTTTTGCCTCACTCTTTCCAGAAGCTCCCCCCTTCGTCGGCTGCGGTGAAGTAAAAGCTTCCGATTCCCAGATATTATTTATCAGTTTCTTATTCTTTCGTTTGCTCAGCAGGAAGACGTCGCCCGACTCTTTCCCATATGCCTCATAGGCACGGATATACTCCTGCTTTACTTGTGTCAATGCGGAAGAATAATTCTGCTTCTGTGATAATGTAATGTCACAGATTAGTTTATCCCACATACTCTCAATTAAGTCATTCATATCTCCCTTTGACTTACATTTCGCCGCATTGGCAAGAAGTGTCTTGCTCGGCTGGTATGCCGGGTTCTTTTTCGATTTCTTTTCAAAATATTGATTGAACTGTCCGGATGGCATTGCCGTAAAGTATCCGATATCTGCCTTCAGTTCCTCCTGAAGAATCATAATGCCATACTCGTAAGCTACATCTCCTGAAAAATAATTGTTAATCTCCGACATCTTTGCCAACTGTGGAAGCTGCTGGCTTACTTTAATGAGCTCCGTGTACGTCTCTCCGGAAATCGATATCTGGGTATTCGCCGGAATCGTAATGTAAACCAGATTCTTTGTCGTCTCATCAAACAGCTCAAGAACCATGGCTTCTATTTTCTTTGTTTTTTCATCAAAGCTGTAAATCAGATTGCTGGACTCATTACCAGTATTAACATTAATCACATGCGTATACTGACTGCTCCGCTCCACTCTCGCCGTCTGTTTTAAATACAGCATTGTCAGGTAATAACCTAGTACACCCACTCCGATAAATAACACAATAATCCCTATCGTCTTCAAAAAAGTTTTCAAAATAATACGAGCCACACTTTGTTTACTCATAGGATTCCTCCCTATTTTATGTTTCTTTTCCTGTTCGCCCGATGACGCATCGGACTTAAACGCTCATGTTATTATATCAGATGTATAAAAAATGTACAACTTTTTTCCAAAATATGTTACTATATTGTAAGCAAAAAAGTGCCAGCAGGTTCCAGCACTTTCAAAAAATATAAAGGAGTATAAATGATATGAATCAGAAGAAGGTAATCCTTACCGGGGCGTCCGGCGGAATTGGAAGCGCACTCGCCAAAGCCTTTGCCGGTGCCGGCTGCTCACTCGCCCTGCTTGGTAACAGAAGCACAGAAAAATTGGAAACGCTGACCGCCCTATGCAGGCAGACCGCCTGTCCGGATACAGGTTCCATTTTCTCTCTGACCGGCGATATCAGCCAGATAAACAGCGCACAGTCCTTAATGGAGGAAGCCGTTACCAGACTTGGCGGCGTTGATTTGTTAATCAACTGTGCCGGCATTTCTTATATCGGGCTGCTAAGTGATATGCCGCCTGCTGAGTGGGAACGCATACTAAATACAAACCTTTCCTCTGTATTCTACTGCTGTCGTTCCATTGTTCCGCATATGGTTCGCAGACAGACCGGGAAAATCCTGAACATCTCCTCTGTCTGGGGCAGCCACGGCGCCTCCTGTGAAGTCGCTTACTCTGCCACCAAGGGCGCTGTCAATACTTTCACAAAAGCTTTAGCAAGGGAACTAGCACCCAGCGGTATCGCCGTAAACGCCCTTGCCTGCGGAATGATAGATACTCCGATGAACCAATGTTTCTCCCCGGAGGAAATAAAGGATATATGCGATGAGATTCCCGCCGGGCGGATGGGTACACCGGAGGAAGTTGCAGAGACTGCCCTCCTGCTTGCCAAAGCCCCTGTCTACCTGACAGGGCAGATTGTCACTATCGACGGCGGCTGGTGCTAGCCTGACGATACCAAGTCGAACCCATTTTACCGTAGGACAATTGTCAATCCTTTGTGGTCATGCGGCGGATATCCTACCGTTTCTTGCCGGAACATCACTCCCCGCGAAAAATAAATTGTCCCCTTCGTTTGCAAAAATATTCCACCGCCCTTCGCCAAACTCGTTGTCTGCATTGTCGCTTTACCTGCCTTTTGGCAGCGTTGTCAAAAGGCAGGTAAAGTGACAGCAGACACCTCAAACAATGCTCGGGCGGCGTATTTGCAAACAAGAGAAACAATATTTTTCGGGGAGTGATATAATGGCAAGAAACCATAGGATACTCGCCGCCTTACCAGCATAAAGGAGTAAGCGAACATCCTAGGTTTGACTCGCTCTTTACTCCTCATCCCCGATATCCGCTTTCGGCTCTTTCAGACCGTCAATCTGAATATTGTTCTTTTTCGCATAATCCCACAGAGCCGCATGAATTGCCTCCTCCGCCAGCACAGAGCAGTGTACCTTGACCGGAGGCAGTCCGTCCAGCGCTTCCATGACCGCTTTATTCGTAACCTCCAGCGCCTCGTAGATAGTTTTCCCCTTCACTAATTCCGTCGCCATACTGCTCGTTGCCACAGCGGCACCACAGCCAAAGGTCTTAAATTTACAATCTTTAATAATCTTTGTATCTTCATCAATATCCAGATACATTCTCATGATATCCCCGCACTTTGCGTTTCCCACTGTTCCCATGCCGCTTGCATTTTCTATTTCACCGACATTTCTTGGGTTCGAAAAGTGGTCCATTACTTTCTCACTGTACATCAATATTTCCTCCCTTAACAAAATCCTCATATAATGGTGACATACTTCTCAGTCTTTCAATGATAGTTTTCAAATTGTCTACTACATAGTCCGCTTCTTCTCTTGTGGTTGTTTCCGATAAGGTAAGCCGGAGTGAGCCATGTGCAATTTCATGTATCAGTCCGATTGCCAACAGTACATGTGAGGGTTCTAATGAACCCGACGTGCACGCAGAGCCGCTCGAAGCGCAGATTCCCTTTGCATCCAGCATTAACAGTAAAGACTCGCCCTCCACAAAACGAAAACACACATTTACATTGTTTGGGAGACGTTTTTTACGGTGCCCGTTCACTTTCACATACGGAATTTCATTCTCGATGCGTTGAACCAGATAGTCCCTGACCGCCGCTTCTCTTTCTGCATTTTTCTCCATATCTTTTACTGCCAGACGTGCCGCCTCTCCCATACCAACAATACCCGGTACATTGTGCGTACCAGCGCGGCGTGAACTCTCCTGTGCACCTCCGTGAATCAATGTCCCAAGCCGGATTCCCTTTCGTATATAGAGGCATCCGACACCTTTTGGACCACCAAATTTGTGTCCGCTGGCGCTGAGCATATCTATATTCATCTCCTGCACATCAATCGGTATATGTCCAAATGCCTGAACCGCATCCGTGTGAAATAAAACGCCGTGCTTCCTTGCTACAGCACCAATCTCCTGAATCGGCTCAATCGTACCAATCTCATTGTTTGCAAACATTATGGTAATCAATATCGTGTCCGGGCGGATGGCAGCTTCCACATCCTCCGGTGATACAAGACCGTCCTCATCTACATCCAGATATGTTACCTCATAGCCGTTTTTCTCCAGCCATCCACAAGTATTCAGCACCGCATGGTGTTCTATTTTCGATGTAATGATATGGCGTCCTTTGTCTTTCATCGCTTCTGCCGCACCCTTTATCGCCCAGTTATCGGATTCGCTTCCTCCGGCAGTAAAGTAGATTTCTTCCGGCTCTGCGTTTATCGCATCCGCCAGCTGTTTTCTCGCCTTCCCGACTGCCTGTTCTGCCTTCTGTGCAAAATTGTATAGGCTGGAAGGATTGCTATAAATTTCCGTAAAATACGGCTTCATCGCCTCAAACACATCCGGTCTGAGTGCCGTCGTCGCCGCATTATCCATATATATATAAGAGTTCATTATTATAATCTCCTTTTCATATTATTTCTATAGGTTATATATAATAATAGAACAGATTTGCCGCTTTGTCAATCCCCAACCAAAACCATTTCTTTCCGCAACGGAACTGTAAAACAAAAGAGGACAGGCTGTCAAACTTCCTGTCCTCTTTTTCGAAACGATTGCCATATCTATTTTACTTTTATCTTAATTTTAACTCGGAGACCGCTTAATGCAGTGGTATAAATATAACAAGTTCCTTTCTTTTTTGCCTTAACTTTTCCCTTTGAAGTCACTGTTGCTACTTTTTTATTGCTCGAAAAATACCGAATTGCCGGCCCATAGCTTTTTGGCAGGAGTTTCTTCTTTTTCGACTGTTTCACAACCCGGACTTTCAGGCGGACTTTTTTCCCTTTTTTCAGAGTATACTTTTTCTTTGCCGGGAGCAGTTTCTTCGCATTGGTATATTTCTTATGCTTTTTACCTGCCACATAGTAAACCTTGCTGCTTCCAATATAAACTTTTTTGCCGCCAATATATTTCCATGCTTTGATTATGAACTTGTAATTTTTCTTTCCGGAAACCTTTTTGCCAGCTATCTTCGCGAGCGAAACCGATTTCTTGTTCCCTTTTACTGTCTTAGTAAACGATTTCTTGCCCAACTTCTTCTCGCACTGGGCGGCGAAAATATCATAGCCTTCCGCTCCCTGCACTGCCTTCCAACTCAGCCTGAAAGCATTTCCTTTCCACCTTGCGTATACGCTGGAATCCAATTTCTCCGAATTTCTTCTTACTTCCTCCGGCGAGACAGTCCCGTTTGGCTTTGTTGTTGGTTTTGTTGTTGGTTTTGCTGTTGGCTTCGTCGTTGGGGTTGTCGGCGGTTTCGTCGTCTGCGCTGGGGTTTGGCTGACAGTTCCGTTATTATCTACGGTTCCTCCATTTGGCAGCGTCGTCACTTTTCCGTCCCCTGTCTGAACCGTTCCCCCAGCAGGTACGGTAATATTTCCGGCTTCGTCTAGCGTTACCTTTCCTCCCGATGGTGCCGTTACTGTGGTGTCTCCGCTTACAATCTTATCTGCCTCTACCTTCTCGTCTTTGTCAACACTTCCTCCGTTTGGCAGCGTCAGCTCTTTTCCGGCTCCGGTCCCGACTTTTCCTCCGGCGGGTACGGTAACGTTACCGGCTTTGTCTGCCGTTACCTTTCCTCCCGATGGCGCCGTTACTGTGGTGTCTCCGCTTACAATCTTATCTGCCTCTACCTTCTCGTCTTTGTCAACGCTTCCTCCGTTTGGCAGCGTCAGCTCTTTTCCGGCTCCAGTCCCGACTTTTCCTCCGGCGGGTACGGTAACGTTACCAGCTTTGTCTGCCGTCACCTTTCCTCCCGATGGCGCCGTTACTGTGATGTCTCCGCTTACTATTTTTTCTGCCTCTACGTTTCCGACTTTGTCAATCTTTCCTCCATTTGGCAGCGTCAGCTCTTTCCCATCTTCGGTCTGAACGGTTCCACCGGCAGGTATAATAATGTTTCCGTTTTCATCTGAAGCCTGTACGTTTCCGTCTTTATCAACCCTTCCTCCGTATTCCAGTGTTTGCTCTTTCCCGTCTCCAGTCTGAACCGTTCCACCGGCAGGTAAGGAAATGTTACCGGCTTTATCTGCCGTTATCTTTCCTCCCTCTGGCGCCGTTATCGTGGTGTCTCCGTTTACTATCTTATCTGTCTCTACCTTCTCGTCTTTGTCAACACTTCCTCCGTTTGGCAGCGTCAGTTCTTTTCCGTCTCCGGTCTCGAC
The DNA here is from genome assembly GCA_002362575.1 of Lachnoclostridium sp. UBA3262. Taxonomy (GTDB): domain Bacteria; phylum Bacillota; class Clostridia; order Lachnospirales; family Lachnospiraceae; genus Eubacterium_F. The sequence goes on from DEUM01000061.1 coordinate 15,789, forward strand.
CTTTCCTCCAGTAGGTACGGTGATGTTTCCGGCTTTATCTGCCGTTACTTTCCCTCCCGATGGCGCCGTTACCGTGGTGTCTCCGTTTACTATCTTATCTGCCTCTACCTTTTCGTCTTGGTCAACGCTCCCTCCGTTTGGCAGTGTCAGCTCTTTTCCATCTCCGGTCTCGACCTTTCCTCCTGCAGGTAAGGTGATGTTACCAGCTTTGTCTGCCGTTACCTTTCCTCCCGATGGTGCCGTTACTGTAGTGTCTCCGTTTACTATTTTTTCTGCCTCTATGTTTCCTTCTTCGCCAACGCTTCCTCCATTTGGCAGCGTCATCGCTTTCCCGTCTTCGGTCTGGACGGTTCCCCCGGCAGGTACGGTGATGTTTCCGGCTTTGTCTGCCGTCACTTTTCCTCCCGATGGCGCTGTTACTGTGGTGTCTCCGCTTACTATTTTTTCTGCCTCTACCTTTCCGTCTTTGTCAACACTTCCTCCGTTTGGTAGTGTCTGCTCTTTCCCGTCTTCGGTCTGGATGGTTCCCCCAGCAGGTAAGGTGATGTTTCCGGCTTTATCTGCCGTTACTTTTTCTCCCGATGGCGCCGTTACCGTGGTGTCTCCATTTACAATCTTATCTGTCTCTACTTTCTCGTCTTGGTCAACGCTTCCTCCATTTGGCAGTGTTAGCTCTTTTCCATCTCCGGTCTGGATGATTCCTCCAGCGGGTATCGTGATATTACCAGATTTGTCCGCCGTTACCTTCCCGCCCGATGGCGCCGTTACCACGATGTCTCCGATTACTATTTTTTCTGCCTCTATGTTTCCGTCTTGGTCAACGCTTCCTCCATTTGGCAGCGTCATCTCCTTTCCGCTTTCGGTTTCCACTTTTCCTCCAGCGGGTACCGTAGTCGACACCATCTTGGCATAAGTTACCTTGTCTTCTGTCGTTTCCAGCCAGATTTTACACTCTGCGAGGTCAATACCGGATATGCTGCAGGCCGTCTCTATTTGTTCTTTTGTAACGACCGTATCTGTTCCAGCCGGCACGCTGTAATACCAATCGTCGGTTCCACTCTTGCCCTGCACAACAAGGGTAACGATTCCCGTTGCATTTGCATCCTTCTGTGCCACAATCTTATTGGTTTCTGCATCGTAGCTTACGGTCCCGATTTTTTTACCGGAGTCGTTCAATCTCAGTGTCATCGTCTCATCCGCTATCGTTCCTTTCTGGATGTCTGCAGATGATGCTGCCTTCACAGCAGATGCAAAGAGGACATCTGAAAGATTCAGTTTAAAAGCGGGCACTACCCAGAGGTCATAGATAACTTGCATATTCCTGAAACTCAGAGGTTCCGGAGGATCTGCATTCGGATTCGTATACTCCGACCACACAGTACTTCCATCTTTGTAGTACGGCGCACGCAGCCAAAAACCTTTGTCTCCCCAGTACTCTCTATCGATACGCAGACCATTATTTAAATTGCCGGCAGCATTTTCTCCCACTGTGATATACTCTCCATCCCCCTCCGCATATGCCAGATACAATATATCCGTTGTGGAATATACACAATCAGTTCTTGTATCATTCGTACTGTTTTTAAAATCGTTCGTATAAATCGTTGTCTCCCGCATCAGCTCTTTCTCAGCAGCTGAAAAACAGGAGTCTTCCAATTGTTTTAATTTAGTCGTCCGTAATACGCTGGCTCCATAATGGTTTAGAGACACATCGGATGGCGTGGTGCCTGTATAACTGCATCCCCAACTGTCACTATATGGTATATCAGCCCCATTGCCTCTAAACTTTGTCCTGTCAAATATATCCGTGCTTGGCAGCGGGCTTACCGCAAACAATGTCACACTGTCTGCCTCTTGGCTTCCCGCTATCCACCATTCTTGATTGTTGTTTCCAAAATAAACTTTTTGCGAATTTTTACCGTTACTGTCATCCGTGTCAAATCCCCTTAGCTGTTCTTTTGTTGCAAACCAGCTGGGGCCGCTGCCACCGGCATCCGTCCCAGTCGCATGAACCTCTGTAGCAAACGCCGGAAATGAGGTTACAACCATTGCCGCCGCCAGTAGCAGCGACCCAGCTTTCTTCTTAAAATGTCCGTGTTTCATGTCATTTTTCCTCCAATCTCGTTTGTGCTTTTTGTTTGTGAATTATTATATAGCAAAAATACTGAAAAAGTAGGGCTCTGGCAGAATTGGTCGTTTTTTAGGCAGAATTGGTAAAAAAGTCCTTGACATGAAAAATGAAAAAAGATTGTGGGTAAATGGGTGCCAATTTGAGATAAAAATGAAAGCTAGGGTAAAGTTTTTGTAG
>DEUM01000009.1:0-24672 GCA_002362575.1 Lachnoclostridium sp. UBA3262
ATATTTTTCGGGGAGTGATATAAAAGGCAGGAAACCATAGGATACTCGCCGCCTTAACAGCATAAAGGATTATGAGATTATCATGGGTTCGACTTGGCATCATCGGGCGAAAGCATAAGAAGTGGAGGTATACAGGCTTGGAAGAAGTAAAAAAGGTAATTCAGAAGGCAGGGCCGTTCCGCATTGGCGCCGTTGTGCTTTGTGGCATCCTGCTTCTCCTCATTTCCTGTGGGGATTCGCTGTTTGGGGCCGGAGAGGGGGGAAGTACGGTTTCCCCATCGGCAACGCCTGCCGCAGAGGAAAGAGAAACTTCCGGACAGTACAAAGAGAGGATGGAGAATGAGCTGGCGGAGCTTTTAAAGAAAGTTGAGGGGGTAGAGAATGTTCAGGTTATGCTGACATTAAAGGCGTCGAACGAAAAGGTGACTCTGAAAGACAATACAAACAGAGGAAACGGCAGTGAGGAGGAAACGGTTTTGATTGAGGACAGTGACAGAAATTCATCCCCCTATGTGATTCAGGAAAAGGAGCCGGAGATAGAAGGCGTTGTAGTTGTGTGCAGGGGAGGAGATGATTCTGTTATAAAAAGAGAAATAACTGAAGCAGTAAGTGCATTATTTCAAATTGAGAGTCATAAAATAAAAGTAATGAAAGGCAAGGAGGCAAAGGAGTGAAGAAGCTTTTGCGCAAAAATCAGATTATTATTACGGCACTTGTAGTCATGGTAGCGGTGGCCGGATACCTGAGTATGACCGGAAAGGATGAACTTAGCATGACGGCGAATAACGACTCTGTGACGGATAAGGAGGTTGCCGACATTTCCGATGAAGATATTGTGCTGGATGAGGACGAATCAGTCAGTACGGCATCGGTATCGGCAGTGGAAACGAAGGAAAAGAAGTCCGTGGAGACATCGGCTAAGGAGGATTCGAAGGACACCGCCTCCAAGGAAAATGCAGGGGAAGCGGTGCTCGTGAGCAATTCGGTATCAAAAAATTATTTTGAGGAAGCCAAGTTGTCAAGAGAGCAGACAAGGGCAAAGAACAAAGAAACCCTGACGGATTTAGTAAATAACAAAAATGCAAGCAACAGTCAGAAAGACAAAGCAATGAATGAGATTGTAAAGATGACGGCGATTAACGAAAAGGAAACGGCGACAGAAAACCTGTTATCAGCAAAGGGATTTCCAGAGGCAGTTGTCACGATTGTGGAGGACAGCGTGGACGTCATTGTAAACGCAGAAAACCTGACGGAACAGCAGATTGCACAGATTGAGGACGTCGTAAAGAGAAAGACGGAGTGCAGCCCCGATAAAATTGTTATTTCTCCTGTTGGCAAAAACAAATAAATCTGATATAATGGTGGAATAATAACCATATGAAATAGGTTTCATATGAACAGGAGGTACCAAAGTTATGACTGAGATGAGTCGTGATACGTTGGAAAATCATTCCGGTATCGGAGAAGTGCAGATTGCAAATGAAGTTGTCTCTACCATTGCAGGGATTTCTGCTGCGGAGGTAGAAGGTGTCGATTCCATGGCAGGCGGCTTTACAAATGAGCTGGTTGGCAGATTTGGCGTAAAGAATCTGTCTAAGGGGGTTAAGGTAGAAGTGCAGGATGATACCGCTACCGTTGATCTGGCGATAAATATGAAGTATGGATATAATATTCCAAAGGCCTGCAAGCAGGTTCAGGAAAAGGTGGCACAGGCAATCAATTCAATGACCGGTCTTGTCGTTGACAAGGTAAATGTACGCATTGCCGGCGTCAGTTTAGAGCAGGAATAAGAAACAACCGGGCAACCCTTATAAGTGTATGAGGGTTGTTTCGTGTTGTTAGGAGGAAGTATGACACGACATGAAATAAGAGAATGTATATTCTATCTGATGTTCCAGAATGACTTTTATGCGGCAGAGGAATTTGAAGAACAGAGGGATAATTTTCTGGGAGAGAAATCCATACCCGAGAAAGACAGGGACGAAATTTTACAAAAGCTGGAACGAATGATTGCGAAGCTGCCGGAGATTGATAAAAAGATTTCTGCACATTCGAAAGGGTGGAAGCTTGACCGTATCGCGAAAGCAGAGCTGGCGATACTGCGTCTCGCTGTCTATGAAGCAGTATATGATGACGAAGTACCAGTCGGAGTAGCCGTGAACGAAGCAGTAGAACTGGCAAAGACATATGGTGAAGACAACGGTGCTTCTTTTGTGAATGGAATATTAGGAAAGATAGTAAATGAATAGAGGAAAAGTGTACACGGTTTCATCGGTCAATGAATATATCAAAAATATGTTTTCCCGTGAATATGTCCTGTCAGTTATATTTGTCAAGGGGGAGGTTTCCAACTGCAAATATCACAGCTCCGGGCATATTTATTTTACGATTAAGGATGCCTCGTCCCAGCTTGCCTGCGTGATGTTCCGTGGCGACAGAAAGGGGCTTGATTTTAAGCTGGAGAACGGGCAGGAGATTATCGTTGGCGGTTCTGTCAGCGTGTATGAGAGGGATGGAAAATACCAGCTCTACGCGAAAAAGATTGTTCTGGCAGGGGACGGGATTTTGTCCGAGAAGTATGAAAAATTGAAGGAAAAACTTCAGGCGGCAGGATATTTTGACGAGGAGCGGAAGCTTCCGCTGCCAAAGTATGTAAAGCGTATCGGTATCGTCACGGCAAAGACCGGAGCGGCGATTCAGGATATGATAAATATTTGTACGAGGCGCAATCCATATGTGCAGCTTTTCCTCTATCCGGCGAAGGTGCAGGGCGAGGGAGCTGCCGAAACGATTGTCCGTGGAATACAGACGCTGGACGAGAAAAATGTGGACGTCATTATAATCGGGCGCGGCGGTGGCTCGATAGAAGATTTGTGGGCATTTAATGAGGAGATAGTGGCAGATGCTATCTTTTTCTGCCGGACGCCCCTGATTTCTGCGGTCGGACACGAAACGGATTTTACCATCGCAGACTTTGTTGCAGATCTCCGCGCACCGACTCCTTCTGCGGCCGCTGAGCTGGCAGTATATGATGTGAGACAAGCTCTGATGGAGCTGTATGAATATAAGGACAGGCTGGCGCGGAATATATTACAGAGGACAGAGGCTTTTCGAGAGCGTCTTGAACATGTGGAAGACCGGATAAAATATTTAAACCCTCAGAATCAGGTATTGCAAAAGAGGCAGTATCTGATGGATATGGAAGAAAAACTGATATTGTATATGAAACAGGTGCAAAAGGATAAAATGCATGCGCTGGCGGTACTTGCCACGAGGCTTGACAGTGTGAGCCCGCTAAAGAGGTTAAAGAATGGGTATGCCTATGTGTCGGATGAGAAGGGAAACAGTATGGATTCGGTAGACAGACTGAATGTAAACGACCGTATTCTCGTAACATTTGCTGACGGAACTGCGACAGCGGCGGTTGAGGAAATCAAAAAGCATCCGGCGGTAACAGAAACAGGGCAGGAAGAAACAGACGGTCAGAAAGGATAGAGAAAGAGTATGGAATTAGAAGAAATCATGGAGAAGCTTGACGATACCGTAAACCGGATGGAAAATGAAAAGCTGACGCTGGAGCAGTCGTATCAATGTTTTTCCGAGGGGATGAAGCTGGTTCAGGAGGGAAACCGTGCCATAGACCGGGTAGAAAAGAAGATACAGATTTTGATGGAAGATGAAGGTGAAGCGGTTGATTAGAGAACAGATGGAGCAGAAGGTAAAGGACGCAGAGCAGGGATTCCGCAATTATATGCCTGCAGAAACCGGATATCAGAGAACGGTTCTAGAGGCAATGAACTACAGCCTCACGGCTGGGGGAAAGAGGCTGCGGCCGATTTTTATGAATGAAATGTACCGGCTTTTTGGCGGAGAGGATGAAGCGGTAATTCGTCCCTTTATGATGGCGATGGAGATGGTTCATACATACTCCCTCGTGCATGACGACTTGCCGGCGATGGATAATGACGATTACCGCCGTGGAAAGCTGACGACGCATAAAAAGTATGGAGAAGATATGGGAATCCTGACCGGAGATGCGCTCTTAAACTTCGCTTTTGAAACGGCGTTCAAGGCATTTGACAGCCGGACTCCTGCGGAGCGCATAGGCAGGGCATTGCAGGTTCTGGGGCAGAAGGCAGGAATTTATGGTATGATAGGGGGACAGGTTGTCGATGTGGAAAAGAACGGACAATTTGTAGATGAAGATACGTTGTATTTTGTCTATAAAACGAAAACAGCCGCGTTGGTGGAAGCGAGCCTGATGATTGGCGCTGTGCTGGCAGGGGCAGGGGAAGAAGAAATCCAGCTGGCAGAGCAGATTGGGACAAATATTGGAATTGCCTTTCAGATTCAGGATGATATACTGGATGTCACGGGACAGGAGGAGGTAATCGGCAAGCCGCTCCACAGTGACGAAAAAAATGAGAAATCAACCTTTGTGGCGATACATGGGTTAGAGAAAAGCCGCACTAAGGTAAAAGAATATACGGACAAGGGATTACAGCTGTTAGACTCGCTGACTGCCAAAGACCGGGAGGCACAGCAGTTTTTACGTGAGTTAATGCTGTCTCTTGTGGGCAGAGAAAAATAAAGAGGATAAGATTGTGGGAAAGATATTAAATCAGATCATAAAGGAAAATGATATAAAAAATATCTCGCCGGAAGATTACCGGAAGTTAGCAAAGGAAATCCGTATCAAGCTGGTTCAGAGCATCAGCCATACAGGGGGGCATCTGGCGTCGAATCTCGGTGCAGTGGAGCTGACGATGGCACTTCATCTGTATCTGGATTTTCCGAAGGATAAGCTGGTCTGGGATGTAGGGCATCAGTCGTATGTTCACAAGCTTTTGACGGGCAGGGGGGATGTGTTCAGTACCCTGCGGTGTATGGGGGGACTGAGCGGTTTTCCAAAAGTCAAAGAGAATCCGAGCGATACATTTGATACCGGGCACAGTTCAACATCGGTTTCGGTTGCCATGGGTTTGGCAAAGGCGAGGGATTTAAACGGGACAGATGAAAAAGTGTTTGCTGTAATCGGAGATGGCGCGCTTACCGGCGGAATGGCATTTGAGGCATTGAATAATGCCCAGACATTAAAGACAAATATGGTTATCGTGCTAAATGACAATGAAATGTCGATTGCTCCAAACGTAGGCGGAATGTCAAATTATCTCGGGAAAATCCGTGTGAATCAGAAATACCGGAATTTGAAAACGACGGTAGAGAAAACATTGGATAAAATTCCAAATCTCGGACAGCCGTTAGCGGGAAAAATAAAGAGGGCAAAGGATTCGATAAAGCATTTGTTCATACCGGGCATGCTTTTTGAGGATATGGGGCTGATTTATATCGGGCCGGTAGACGGACACAACATAGGAGAAATGCTGACGGCATTTCAGACCGCAGCCTCGGTTCCTGACCAGCCGGTACTGGTTCATGTGTTGACGAAAAAGGGAAAGGGCTATAAACCGGCAGAGGAGAACCCTTCTGCTTTCCATGGGGTAGGGAAGTTTGACATACAGACAGGAGAGATAGAAGAAGGAGCGGCCGTTACTTATACAAAAATTTTTGAACAGTGGATGCTGGCAGCAGGAAGGGAGCGGGAGGACATTGTGTCTGTCTGTGCGGCAATGCCGGATGGCACGGGGGTACGAGCCTTTTCCAAGGAATTTCCGGAGCGGTTTTTTGACGTGGGAATCGCAGAGGAGCACGCCGTAACCTTTGCTGCAGGGCTGGCGGCTGGCGGTATGCGACCGGTTGTATCACTGTATTCTACCTTTTTACAGCGCGCCTACGACCAGCTTGTACACGATGTCTGTATCAATAATATGCCGGTTATACTGGCGGTAGACCGAAGCGGGATTGTCGGCAGGGATGGCGAGACGCATCAGGGGATTTTTGATATATCGTATTTGGGGACTATGCCGAATATGACGATATTGTCCCCGATGGACGGAGAGGAGCTTGTGAGTGCACTTGACTTTGCGTTGACAGAAATGGAAACGCCGGTGGCTGTCCGCTATCCGCGGGGAGAAGCCCTTCTGCCCGGAAAGAAAGGTGTGACAGACCGTGAGGAATGGGAGTATGGCAGGGCAGAGGTACTTCAGAAAGGAAAGGATGTCCTTATACTGGCGGTCGGCAATATGGTGGAAAAGGCATTAGAGGCAGCAGGTTATTTAAAGGAGAAAGCCATTCATCCTACGATTGTCAACATGCGTTTTGTCAAACCGTTTGATACGGAACTCGTGCTGGCGCTGGCAAAGAAGCACCGGCTGGTTGTCACGATGGAAGATAATGTATACAGCGGGGGTTTTTCGGAAAAGATTCAGGCATTTCTGCAGGCACAGCGTATGAATCGTGTAAAGTGTCTGGCGGTGTGCCTTCCAGATGCGTTTATTGAACACGGTGCGCCGGAAGAATTATATGAAAAATACGGCATGGATGCAGAGTCCGTGGCGGGAAAAATAAGAGAGGTTATGGCAGGGTGAAAGAGCGGTTGGATGTGCTGCTGGTAAAGCAGGGACTGGCAGAGTCGAGAGAAAAGGCAAAGGCTGTCATTATGGCAGGAGAGGTGTTTGTCGATAACCAGCGTGAGGATAAGGCGGGACAGACTTTCCCAACCACGGCAAAAATAGAAATGCGTGGAAAGAAGATGAAGTATGTCAGCCGTGGTGGTTATAAGCTGGAGCGGGCAATGGAGGCTTTCCCCATTGTACTGAAGGACAAGGTATGTATGGATGTAGGCTCCTCGACCGGAGGATTTACGGACTGTATGTTGCAAAATGGCGCCCGGTTTGTCTATGCGATTGATGTTGGCACAAACCAGTTGGCGTGGAAGCTCAGACAGGACGAGAGGGTAAAGTCAATGGAACGGACAAATATCCGTTATGTCGTGCCGGAGGATATCGGAGAGCCGGTGGATTTTGTTTCGGTGGATGTGGCGTTTATTTCTCTCACGAAAGTGCTGTCTCCGGTAAAGGCACTGATGAAAGAGGAGGGGCAGATTGTATGCCTGATTAAGCCGCAGTTCGAGGCGGGGCGTGAAAAGGTCGGTAAAAAGGGCGTTGTCCGGGACAAAAAGGTACATAGGGAAGTCATTGAGACCGTCATGAACCATTCGCTTTCACTTGGTTTCCATATACTGGGAATCGACCATTCGCCAATCCGGGGCCCGGAGGGAAATATCGAGTATCTTCTCTATATGGAAAATAGTACAGTTACGGATGAGAATAAAATGGATGTTGCAGCGCTGGTAGAGCGGGCGCACGATGTGCTTTAAAGGTATTTTAAACGTGGGAGATATGTCGTTAGAAAGGCGGTATCAAAGTGGAAAAGTTTTATATTATTTCAGACGGGGAAAAGGATTTTGACCATGAAACTGCGGAAGAAATAAAAAGATATTTGGAAAATCATGAAAAATATGCTAAAATAGTAGGACATTCTTCGGAAATAGAGGAGAAGAACTGGGCAGACATGGCGATTGTCTTAGGCGGGGATGGTTCGGTGATACAGGCTGCCAAGCAGTTTGCCGGCATGGATGTTCCGGTTCTCGGGGTAAATTTTGGCACGCTTGGTTTTCTGACAGAGGTAGAGAAGCCGAGAATCCGGGAGGCAATGGAAGCTATCCTGAAGGGATGCTACGAGGTGGAGAACCGGATGGCGCTGACTGCCCGCGTACGGAAAAAGACGGAGAAAGAAGTCAGAGGCTTTGCCGTAAATGAGTTTATCGTTGGCAAGCAGGATTTTGGACGTATGATTACAGCGAGCGTTTATGTGGATAACTTTCTAATGGATACTTATGTGGCGGATGGTGTACTGGTTTCTACACCGACGGGCTCTACCGCTTATAATCTGTCAGCAGCGGGGCCGGTGCTGGCGCCCGGTATGGAGGCGATGATTATTACTCCGATTTGTCCACACTCCCTGAATAAAAGAAGTCTGGTAGTTTCTTCTGCCTCAAAGCTCAGAATCGAGATAGGCAGGACGAAGGAGAATTATGAGGATGAGGCTTCTGTCCGAGGTGATGGGCAGGTGCTCTTTTCAGTATCAACGGGAGATACCGTCTATATTGAAAAAGCAGAGGCAACATTTGATATGGTGCGTCTGGGAGATGTCAGTTTCTTTGACAAGATGAGAAGCAAGCTGAACCGGAATGATGGAGGTAAAGAGTGAAACGTACACGGCAAAGCAAGATACTGGAACTGATTGACCAGTATGAAATAGAAACGCAGGAGGATTTGGGCAGACGTCTTTATAAGGCGGGATTTCATGTCACGCAGGCGACGATCAGCCGCGATATCCGGGAGCTTGCGTTGACCAAGGTAACGGGAAGAAACGGAAGACCCAAATATGCGGTCATGGATTATGGAGGAACCCCTTCTCCGGTATATTCTGACCGGTATGCCAGAGTGCTTCAGGATGGCATGATGTCGGTTGCACAGGCAGACAATCTGGTTGTGATTAAGACGGTCAGCGGGATGGCAATGGCGGTAGCCGCCGCCGTCGATGCGCTCGGCATCGAGGAGATTGTCGGCTCGATTGCGGGGGATGACACGATTATGTGTGCAGTGAAAACGGCCTCCCTTGTTCCCGGTGTAATTGAGAAATTGAAAAAAAGTAATCAGGAAATCAAAAGTAAGGAGTGAAATAAATGTCAGGACATTCAAAATTTGCTAATATCAAGCATAAGAAGGAAAAAAACGATGCAAAGAGAGGTAAGGTATTTACCGTAATTGGGCGTGAAATCGCCGTGGCAGTCAAGGAGGGAGGCGCGGATCCGAACAATAACAGCAAGCTCCGTGATGTGATTGCAAAGGCAAAAGCAAACAATATGCCAAATGATACGATTGAGAGAGGAATTAAGAAGGCAGCCGGAGATGTAGAGGCAGTCAACTATGTAAGCTGTACATACGAGGGCTACGGGCCAAACGGTACAGCAATTATTGTTGAGGCATTGACAGACAATAAAAACCGTACCGCTTCCAATGTGCGGAACGCATTTACAAAAGGAAACGGCAATGTCGGGACAACAGGCTGTGTATCGTATATGTTTGACCAGAAGGGGCAGATTCTCGTCGATAAAGAGGAATATGATACCGATGCGGATGAGTTTATGATGCTGGCACTGGACGCCGGGGCAGAGGATTTCTCCGAGGAGGAGGACAGCTATGAGATTTTAACAACGCCAGAGGATTTCAGCGCCGTGCGTGAAGCGCTTGAAAAAGAAGGGGTGCCGATGGTGCAGGCGGAAGTAACGATGATTCCGCAGACGTATGTTGCACTAACGGATGAGAATGACCAGAAGATGTTTAACCGCATTATTGACCTTTTAGATGAGGATGATGATGTGCAGAATGTATATCACAATGTGGAGGAGTAGCTTATAGTAGGATTGGAAAGTGGGAGTAAGTATTTTGGAGAGAAATAGAGAAATTAGAAAAGTAAGTTTCCATATAGAATTAGTAAGGGATTTGGAGCACTAGATTAGTGCTTGTCAACTACACACGTGCATATTATAATAAAGGTATGGAAAAGGGGGGAGTGTCATTATGGAGAAAGCTTTTGAGGAACTGCAAATAAAAGATGATTTCATGTTTAGTGTTATCATGAGAAATCCGAAATTCTGTAAGCCTTTTTTGGAACGGATACTTGGTATTAAAATATCCCGCATTGAATATCCTAAATCGCAGGAAACAATAGACATTTCTGCGGATGCAAAAAGTGTGCGCTTGGATATTTATGTAGAAGATGGAAAAGAGACTGTTTACAATATTGAAATGCAGACAACAGAGAATAGGAATCTTCCCAAGAGAACAAGATATTATCAGGGAATGATAGACTTGAATATCTTGGAGAAAGGGGATAACTATAAAGATTTAAAAAGGAGTTTTGTTATTTTTGTTTGTACCTTTGATTTGTTTGGCGAGGGACGGCACATCTATACTTTCGAAAATCGCTGTATTCAGAACCCTGATTTAAGTCTTGGTGATGATACAACGAAGATTATTTTAAATACTAAAGGGACGATGGATGATGTCACACCGGAAATGAAAAGGTTGCTTGATTTTATTGACGGTAAGGAGCCAGAGGATGACTTTACCAGAGAATTAGACGAGGCAGTGCAGTCCGTCAGAAAAAATGAGAAATGGAGGTTAGATTATATGACTTTGCAGATGAATTATCAGGAAAAATATGAACAGGGATATGATGAAGGAGATAGAAAAAGAGCAATTTCTGTAGCAATGAGAATGATAGAAGCAAATAAATTATCTTCAGAGGAGATAGCATCATATTCCGGACTTACTCTAGAGCAGGTGCTTGAATTGGAAAAGGAATTACAGCCAGTATAATGTTTGTTGACTAAATTACAGGAAACAGGAGGTTCATATATCAAATGAAACAGTTAAAAAACCCGGTACTTCCCGGCTTCAATGCAGATCCGTCTATCATTCGTGTAGAGGATACCTATTATATTGCAAACTCAACCTTTGAGTGGTTTCCGGGGGTGCGCCTTCATGAATCCAAAGATATGATTCACTGGAACCTTTTGCCTTCCCCTTTATCCACTACGACATTACTGGATATGAAGGGGAATCCGTCCTCTGGTGGTATCTGGGCGCCGGATTTATCGTATGCCGACGGAAAATTTTGGCTTGTCTACACGGATGTCAAGGTAACCGAGGGCAGCTTTAAGGATATGGTAAATTATTTGACGACAGCCGAAGATATCCGTGGACCGTGGTCTGAGCCAATTCGTATTAACGGCGTTGGATTTGACGCCTCACTTTTTCACGATGAGGATGGACGAAAATATCTTGTGCAGCAGACGTGGGACCACCGGGAATACCGTCATGCGTTTAACGGCATTACGCTGACAGAATTTGATACGGCGACGATGAAGTTGAAACCGGAGACGGCAAGAAATATTTATAATGGAACCGATGTAAAGCTGGTCGAGGGACCGCATTTATATAAAATAAATGGTTATTATTATCTGTTTGCTGCTCAGGGCGGTACCGTGTACACCCATCAGGAGGTTGTGGCACGTTCCCGGACGCTCGATGCGCTCAGCTTTGAGACAGAGCCGGATGGTCCATTTATCACGAACTTTGACACGCCATATCTTGGCATACAGAAGCAGGGACATGGTGCGTTAGTGGAGACGCCGGGAGGAGAATGGTATTATGCCAGCCTTTGCGGACGTCCGTGGACACATGAGAACGAATCCTGTATTGATCCGCGTGGTTACTGTACACTGGGGCGTGAGACGGCAATCCAAAAAGTGTACTGGGATGATGCTGGCTGGCCGCGCATAGAAGGCGGTCACGGCGGAAGCGTCTATGTGGACGCCCCGGCAGACGGAATTGAAACCGATGCTCCGGCTGACCATTCGATGCATGATACATTTGAAGCACCAAAGCTTCATGACGAATGGAATACGCTCCGGGTACCGTTTACCGATAAGATGGGATGTGTCGGAGGCGGCAAGCTGGTCTTACGCGGACAGGGCTCGCTTTGCAACACCCATGAGCTGTCACTGGTTGCTAAACGCTGGCAGGCATTTTACTTTGATGCTTCCGTAAAGGTAAGCTACCAGCCATATTCTTATCAGCAGATGGCAGGTCTTACAAACTATTATAATGACAAGCACTGGTCGTTTGCCTTTGTAACATGGAATGAAAAAAATGGGCGCGTTATCGAGGTCGGCGAATGTAAGCGTGGAAATTACACCTCCTTCCTCCGTGACAATGCGATTCCGGTACCGGAGGGGGCGGACGTATGGTTCCGCACGAAGGTCAGGAAGGAAAGCTACTCCTATGAATATTCTTTTGATGGAACAAATTATGAAGAAATTCCGGTAATTCTGGATGCGGCTGTTCTTTCGGATGATTATGTATTACAAAGCTATGGTGGATTTTTCACAGGAGCTTTTGTGGGGATGGCATGTGTAGACTATGCCTATTATGATACAGAGGCTGAGTTCAGTGATTTTGATTATATGGAGCTTGGTGATGTGATGAATCCCGATGGTACATTTGAATAGAAAGATAAATAGAAGATAAAATAGGCTCGCCGGGAAGCGAGCCTATTTTTTTATACATACCACGATTTCCCGTATGTTTTTTACCTCTGTGGGCATACTACAAAACGAAAAAGGATGTTTGTGCAGGAGGTTAAAGTGTGAAATGGCTGGTAAGATTGGGAGTAATACTATTAAGTATCATAGGAGGCATGTGGGCCATGCCGGTACTGAAGGTAAGTTCAGGAGATAATGTTTCCAGCAGTATACGTTATGTAGCGCTGGGGGACAGCATCGCCCATGGGTATGGTCTGGGGAACCCGGAGAAGGATTCCTATGTGGGGCAGGTAAAACAATATTTAGAAGAAAATTACGACTATGTATTTGCGGAGAATTTCGGAACAAATGGCATGCGTAGTGATGAACTGCTGGATATTTTGACGAATCCGGAAAATGATATGTATAACAAATATCACGCAACCCTGCAGCATGCGGATATTGTAACGATATCAATAGGCTCGAATGATTTAATGCATCTTATTAAGCTGGATATGGATATGAAGGAATATATTGAAAAGGGAGATGCTATTTTCAGGGGGGCATGCAGGAGATTTGACGAAAATTTTCCGCGCATCATTGCGGCGATACGGGAAATTGTGCCGGATGCGAAAATCTGTGCTGACAATGTATATAATCCATGTAATGGGTTAAAGGAGTTTAAGGATTTGCATGCGCTCGCGGAGAGATATATCAATCTTTTAAACCGGACATTTACAGAAAATAATGGATATACGCTGGTCGATATCAAGTCGGAGTTTGATAAAAGCGAGGACAAGCTTGTCAATATGGCGCTCAAGGGAAAGGAGATAGATCCTCACCCAAATAAAAGGGGACATGCCTTGATTGGCAAAATAGTTATAAAAGCCATAGCGGATTAAAAAAATTTCTGTTATAATGGTAAACGGCGGACAGAAAATGTATTTATAGCACACATAGGGGGAAAGGTTGAGACAGAGATGATGAAGATAAAAGGGGCGATCTTTGACTTAGATGGAACAATACTGGATTCGGTCTGGGTTTGGCGGAAAGTAGATATTGATTTTCTCGGCAAATATGGGTTCGAGGTTCCCGCAGATTATTCGGACAAGATTATGGCGATGGGATTTCATCAGGTGGCAGAGTACACGATTGAACGGTTTGGATTGTCAAAGACGGCAGAGGAAGTAATGGCGGAGTGGAACCAGATGGCGATGGATATGTATGCGACACAGGTAAAGCTGCGGCCCGGGACGAAGGAACTGCTTCAGTTTCTGAAAGAAAAGGGGATTTCGGCAGGGGTAGCAACCTCTAACTGTGCTTTATTGTATGAACCGTGTCTGAGAAATAATGGGATATATGAATACTTCCATTCCTTTACCGAAACCGGAGAGGTGGCGAGGGGAAAGGATTTTCCGGATATTTACATAAGAGCGGCAGGGAAGCTTGGGTGCAGGCCGGAGGAATGTATCGTATTCGAGGATATTATCCCGGCGCTGCAGAGCGCACATAAGGGGGGATTTATCACAGTCGGAGTGCGTGAGAAGCTGTGGCAGCATGAGGATATGTTATTTGTAGAAAGCTGTGATTATTCGATAGATGAAATTCATGATGCGATTCCCTTGATAAATGAAATGGAATAGAGTATGATACACTGTGAGAATATATATGGAGGATAAGGATTAAAATGCCAATTACAGAATTACTGGAAAAAAATGCGAGGCTATATCCAAATGAAGTTAGTCTGGTAGAAATCAATCCTGATATTCAGGAGAAAAGGAGAGTGACATGGAGAGACTATGAGTTAATCGAGTCAAGTCCGCTGTGCCACTACCGGAGAGAAATTACATGGCATGTGTTTGACGAGAAAGCAAACCGTTTTGCGCAGCTTTTACTCAGCCGTGGAATCCGGAAGGGGGACAAGGTTGCCATTCTTTTGATGAATTGCCTGGAGTGGCTTCCGATATATTTTGGAATATTAAAGACCGGGGCGCTCGCCGTACCTTTGAATTTCCGCTATGCACCGGATGAGATAGAATATTGTCTGAATCTGGCAGAGGTGGACGTGCTGGTGTTTGGACCGGAGTTTATCGGAAGGGTGGAGGAGATAGCAGACTCGATTAGCCAGAACCGTCTTTTATTTTATGTGGGCGGGGACTGCCCATCTTTTGCAGAGGATTACGACAAACTGGCGGCGAACTGTGCCAGCCTTTCACCGGGGATTCCGCTCACGGATGAAGACGATGCGGCAATCTATTTTTCGTCCGGTACGACAGGTTTTCCAAAGGCAATTTTACATACCCACAGAAGTCTGATGCACTCCTGTGAGGTAGAGCAGAATCATCACGGGCAGACACACGAGGATGTATTTCTCTGTATTCCGCCGTTATATCATACAGGGGCAAAAATGCACTGGTTCGGCAGTCTGATTAGTGGAAGTAAGGCAGTGCTTCTAAAAGGAGTCAGCCCGGCAACCATTTTAGAAACTGTTTCGGAGGAAAAATGTACGATTGTATGGCTGCTTGTGCCGTGGGCGCAGGATATTTTAGTGGAGCTGGACAGTGGCAGGCTGAAGCCGGAAGACTATAAACTGGAGCAGTGGCGTCTGATGCATATAGGGGCGCAGCCGGTACCACAGAGTCTGATTCGGCGCTGGAAGGAATATTTTCCAAAGCACCAGTATGATACCAATTATGGACTGAGTGAGTCAATCGGCCCGGGATGTGTACATCTCGGTGTTGAGAACATACATAAGGTGGGGGCAATCGGTATTCCGGGCTATGGCTGGGAAGCGAAAATAATTAATGAAAATGGCGAAGAAGTGCCACAGGGAGAAGTCGGCGAACTGGCAGTGAAAGGGCCGGGCGTCATGAAATGTTATTACAATGACGAGGAGGCAACAAAGGAGGTGCTTCACGGCGACTGGCTGTATACTGGCGATATGGCAGAGATGGACGAGGATGGTTTCATTTATCTTGTTGACCGCAAAAAAGACGTTATTATCAGCGGTGGTGAGAATTTGTATCCGGTTCAGATAGAAAATTTCCTGAGCAGGCATGAGGCGATTAAGGATGTAGCGGTAATCGGATTGCAGGATGACCGCCTTGGAGAGATTGCCGCTGCGATTATCGAGCTGAAGCCGGATATGGTCTGTACAGAGGATGAAATCAATGAATTTTGTAAAGCATTACCGAGGTATAAGCGGCCACGTAAAATATTTTTTGCCGATGTGCCGCGGAATCCTACGGGTAAGATAGAAAAACCGAGACTGCGGAAGATGTACCAGAGTGAAAATCTGGTCGATGCGCAGAATCGGGGATGATATGTGGAAAAGTGGAAAAATATAAAAGAATGAAAGGAGTTCTGGAAATGAGTAAGAAACCAACAGTATTGATGATTTTAGACGGATATGGATTAAATGAAAAGACGGAGGGAAATGCTGTAGCACAGGCAAAAACTCCGGTTATGGATGGTCTGATGAAGAAATATCCTTTTGTCAAGGGAAATGCCAGCGGCATGGCAGTCGGGCTTCCCGAGGGGCAGATGGGTAACTCGGAGGTCGGACATCTGAATATGGGCGCCGGACGGATTGTCTATCAGGAGCTGACAAGAATTACAAAGGAGATTGAGGACGGCGATTTTTATAAAAATGAGGCATTGATGGCGGCAATGGAAAACTGCAAAAAGAACAATTCCGATTTACATTTATTCGGACTTCTCTCAGACGGCGGTGTGCACAGCCATAATACTCATATGTATGCCCTGCTTGAGATGGCAAAGAGAAATGGAATTAAAAATGTGTATCTGCACGCATTTTTGGATGGTCGTGATACTCCACCGGCTTCCGGCAAGGATTTTGTGAAGGCAGCGATGGATAAAATGGAGGAAATCGGCATTGGCGAAGTGGCGACTGTGATGGGACGCTATTACGTTATGGATAGAGATAACCGCTGGGAGCGTGTGGAACAGGCATACAATGCCCTTGTATTTGGCGAGGGAGAGACAGCCGAGTGCGGTCTGTGCGCGGTACAAAATTCCTATGATAAGGATGAGACGGACGAGTTTGTGAAACCAACTGTAGTGATGAAAGATGGCAAGCCAACAGCAACAGTAAAGGAAAATGATTCCGTTGTATTTTACAACTTCCGACCGGATCGTGCCCGTGAGATTACGCGTGCGTTCTGCGACGAGAACTTTGAAGGCTTTGAGAGGAGAAACGGATTTTTCCCGACAACCTTTGTCGTCTTTACGGAATATGATGTGACAATTCCGAATAAAATCGTGGCTTTCCATAAAGTAGAAATCAAAAATACATTCGGGGAGTTTCTTGCGAAGAACGGGTTAAAGCAGCTCCGCACGGCAGAGACCGAGAAATATGCTCACGTTACATTTTTCTTTAACGGCGGAATCGAGGAGCCGAACGAGGGCGAGGAGAGACTTCTTGTCAACTCCCCAAAGGTGGCAACTTATGATTTACAGCCGGAGATGAGTGCTTACAAGGTGTGCGATGGTCTGGTGGATGCCATTAAGTCTAAAAAATATGATGTAATTATTATAAACTTTGCCAATCCGGATATGGTAGGCCACACTGGTATCGAGTCGGCAGCGATTCAGGCAGTTGAGGCAGTGGACGAGTGTGTCGGAAGGGCAGTGGACGCAATTCTGGAGGTTGACGGACAGATGTTTATCTGCGCTGACCATGGAAATGCAGAGCAGTTGATTGACTATGAAACCAAGGCGCCGTTTACAGCCCATACGATTAATCCGGTACCGTTTATCGTAGTAAATTATGATGATTCCTATACTCTGCGTGAGGGCGGCTGCCTGGCAGATATTGCACCGACGCTCATTGAAATGATGGGGCTGAAGCAGCCGGAGGAAATGACAGGAAAGTCGCTCTTGATAAAGAAATAGTGAATTTATGGAGGAAAACCTGTTATGGTAATAGAAAAGAAAAAGACATTAGCTGTCAGTTTCTGTTTTGTAATAGTATTTTCTATCATACCTATGTTGAAATTTCCGTTAGGGAATGTGAAAGCTGCGGACTATGGTATTAGCAATCCTCTTCTAGGTAATGAGGGTGTGATTACATGGGATTGTATTTACTTTGGGAATTACTATCAGAGCAACAGCACTACGAAAGAACCGATTAAGTGGAGAGTGCTGTCCGTAAAAGGAGATGATGCCTTCCTTTTGGCAGACCGGAATATGGATTATCAGCCATACAACACAGAATTGAAAAATGTCACATGGGAAACATGTACATTAAGAAAATGGCTGAACAATAATTTTTATAACGCTGCTTTTTCTGCTACGGAGAAAAGTGCGGTAAAGACAACCGTGGTGGTAAATGAGGATAATTTGGAACATAGGACGGAAGGCGGGAATAATACAAATGATAAGGTATATCTGCTTTCCGCTCAGGAGGCAATGACACTTTCGTATGGTTTTCCACCTTATAATATGAGTGAAAAGGCAAGAGAAGCAAAAAACACGAAGTATATTAACGAGCAAGGAGTGAATAAAGGATATGGCGAGTGGGTTGGCAACGGTTATTGGTGGCTTCGAACGCCGGGCAACCAGAAAAATACTGCTGCGGTGGTCAACTTTAGCGGCTATATTGTTATGGACGGCGATTATGTCTACAGTGAGAGTCCCTATGTCCGTCCCGTCTTACATCTGAATTTATCATCCGGCAGATGGAGTAAAGCGGGTACAGTGAGTTCGGACGGAAAAGAAGTGGTTATACCATTTAAGCCACCAAATCAGACAGTAAACCCAAACCAGACTTTGAAGCCAAACCAGACTGTAAAACCGTCTGCTGCTCCCCAAAAGGTAAAAGCACCGGCAAGAGTGAAAAAACTAAAGGTAAAGAACAAAAAGAAAAAATCGGTCACTCTCTCATGGAAGAAGGTTGTCGGGGCAAAGGGATATTGGCTTCAGTATGCGACAAACAAGAAGTTTAAAAAGAAAAAGAGTAAGTTTGTCAAGAAAACGAAATATACTGTAAAGAAGCTGAAAAGAAAGAAGAAGTATTATTTCCGTGTCCGTGCATATAAGCTGGATGGCAAGAAAAAGGTGTACGGCAAGTGGAGCGGAGTAAAGAAGGTAAAGATAAAGTGATTTTCAGAGCGCCGGATATTCCCGGCGCTTTGTTGCGTTTTTCAGATTGTGTTTTGTACCACTTATATTCGGAAAACAACCGACTATCGCAAATGAGTGGAAGAAGATTTTTGTTTTTTATATAATGGCATCAGAAAGAAGGGAACAGCGTGTCGTTCCCAGAACGGAGGTTATCATGCAGTTTGAAATAAAAATTGACAGCGCTTACACAGAGCCGAAAATACTTATATTGACGGATTCAGTGACAGAGGAAGTCAACGGCATTGTGAAAAAGCTGTCAGAAGATATCCCCAAAATAATTTCCGGCAGCAGGGAGGAAAAGGTTGAAGTGCTGGAGCAGGCAGAAATCATTCGGATTTATGCAAGTTCCGGAAAAGTATTTGCAGTCACAAAAAAAGGAGAGTATACGTTGCGTCTCAGACTGTATGAAATTGAAGAACGGTTAAACTCTCAGTCGTTTGTCCGCATTTCAAACTCGGAAATTGTGAATCTAAAACAAGTGGAAAGCTTTGACTTGAGTTTTACGGGTACGATTTGTGTCAAACTATCGGACGGAACGACGACCTATGTGTCAAGACGATATGTTTCCAAAATCAAAAAAATATTAGGAATGTGAGGTGGAGAAGATGAAAAAGAAAATATTTTTGCGGGGTGCTTTCGGTTTTCCAATTGGAATCACAATAGGATATATAATCACAATCATTATTTCATTTATTTGGGCAAACGGGTACTATTCCCCCTGTGTACCGGAGTTAATCTCTGTTATGGGGAGTGAAATCAATGCCGTTATTTTTCAGGCGCTGCTTTCCGGACTGCTGGGAGCGGCATTTGCGGCGAGCTCGGTAATATGGGAGATAGAGAGCTGGAATATAGTGAAACAGACAGGGGTGTATTTTGCAGTAGTTTCTGTCGTTATGATGCCCGTTGCATATTTTTTATACTGGATGGAGCATAGTGTTACCGGGTTTTTGAGCTATTTTTGTATATTTGCTCTGATATTTATTGTGATATGGGTGACACAGTTTATTACCGGAAGACATATGGTGAAAAGAATGAATGAAAGGTTGTATAAATCGAAAAATAGTTAGCTTATGAAAGGTCAGGTTGTCTGACCTTTTATACTTTGCATTTCGGAGAGGATATGGTAAGATGATAAATATAAGGCGGTAGAAGGAAGGTGATTTTTTGTCAAAGGCAGTTGCGATTGGATTTGAGGATATCAAGGAAATTATAGATAAAAATAGATACTATGTGGATAAGACCTTGATGATTCGTGACCTTTTAGACAGGGGCGGGAAAGTGAATTTGTTTACCAGACCTAGGCGATTTGGGAAGACCTTGAATTTGAGCATGATTCGCCGCTTCTTTGAGAGGGAAATCACCTTTGAAGGCAAAGATATCTTGAATGGATATATTTTTGATAATTTAAAGATTTCTTCCTGTGGGGAGAGTTATATGGCACATCAGGGGAAATATCCCATTATCAGTCTGTCCCTGAAATCTGCGAAGCAGCCAACCTATGAAATGGCGTATAAATGCTTAGTGGACGAGATTGCGAAGGAATATAAGAGACATATTTATGTGTTAAGGGGAGAAAGGCTGACAGAACACGAGAAGAAGCGTTTTCAGACCATAATGAACCACGAAGGGGAAGGAACAGATTATGTCAAGGCATTGGAATTTTTGTCATCCTGCCTTATGGAGTACCACGAAAAGAAAGTGATTATACTCATTGATGAATATGATGTGCCGCTTGAAAATGCTTATTTTGGCGGTTTTTATGAAGAAATGATAAGTTTTATACGCTCATTGTTTGAGTCAGCATTAAAGACAAATGCTAATCTGGAGTTTTCTGTAATTACAGGATGTCTGCGAATCAGTCGCGAGAGCATTTTTACCGGGCTTAACAATTTGAGAATATACTCGATTCTCAGCAATCAGTATGCGGATTGTTTTGGTTTTACGGAGGAAGAAGTGAAAGAACTGCTTTCCTCGTGTCAATTAAAAGATAATTTTGTGAAGGTTAAAAGCTGGTACGATGGTTATCGATTTGGCGACAAGGAAATTTACAATCCGTGGAGCATATTGAATTATGTAGACACGGCTATGGAGAATCATCTGGCAGAACCACAGCGCTATTGGTCAAATACATCCTCTAATAGTATTATAAGAGAACTGGTGGAGGGAGCGGATGCGGCTACCAGACAGGAGATAGAGAAGCTGATTGCCGGGGAGATAATTGAAAAACCGGTGTACGAGGATATTACTTATGATGATATTCATGAGTCACAGGACAATCTTTGGAATTTTCTTTATTTTACGGGATATTTAAAGTCGTGTAGAGAAAGCTTTAAGGAAGATACAATGTATATGGAACTAATGATTCCAAATACGGAAATCCGTTCTATTTATAAACAGACAATCCTTGCATGGTTTGATAAAAAGATAAAGGCTTGTGACAGGAGTGAGTTAATTCGCGCACTTGAGAATGGCGATATCGAAGGGGCTGAAAAATTTGTATCAGAACAATTGTTAGATACGATAAGCTTTTTTGACTATGCTGAGAATTATTATCATGGTTTTCTGACCGGGCTATTAAAAGGTGCCGGAAAATATCTTGTTGTCTCAAACAGAGAGAGTGGAAACGGAAGACCGGATATCATATTGAAGGCGCCGTCGGTTCGCGGCTCTGCCATTGTTCTGGAACTGAAAGTGGCAGATTCTTTTCAACAGATGGAAAAAGAATGTCAAAAAGCTTTGGCTCAGATAGAAGATAAAAAATATGAGACGGAGCTTAGGAAAGAAGGGTACAATGACATCAGGAAGTATGGTGTGTGTTTTTATCGTAAGGAATGTATGATACGATAAAGGGGGCGGGTACCGATGTGGATGATTGCTGCTGTGCTGTCTGCATTTTTTGCGGGCATTACTGCGATTTTAGCGAAATGCGGGATTCGTAAGACCGATTCGGATATAGCAACGGCAATGCGTACTATCGTCGTGTTACTTTTTGCATGGGTTATGGTTTTTGTGGCGGGTTCCGAAAAGGAAATTGTAACTATTGGCGTTAAGCCATTACTTTTTCTGATGTTTTCAGGACTGGCGACGGGGGCATCATGGCTGTGCTATTTTAAGGCGCTATCACTTGGAGATGTAAATCAGGTTGTGCCGGTTGATAAGTCAAGTACGATAATGGGTATTCTGCTCGCTATTATAATATTTGGAGAGACAAATCATCTTCCGGTCAAGCTGGCCGGCACGGTCATTTTTATGGTCGGGCTGTATCTGATGATAGAGAGAAAAAAAGATGATAGACCGGGGAGACATGGGGAAGACAGCAGATGGGCGGTTTATGCTGTTCTGTCCGCTGTGTTTGCGGCGCTTACTTCTGTCTTTGCCAAGGTAGGCACACAGGGGATTGAGTCAAATCTTGCCACTGCCATCCGTACAGGCGTTGTATTGGTTATGGCATGGCTTATTGTTATTATAAAGGGGAAACAATCACAGATAAAGATGATAAACAGAAATGAAGGCGTCTTTATTTTTCTTTCCGGAATGGCAACCGGGGTATCTTGGTTATTCTATTATTATGCAATCCAGAACGGTATCGTCAGTGTTGTTCTGCCAATCGACAAATTAAGTATTGTGGTGACGACAATATTTTCCTGTCTTGTGCTAAAAGAAAAGCTGGCGAAAAGGGCATGGCTGGGGCTTTTTCTGATGGTATGCAGCACACTTGCAATAGCGGTGTGGGAATAAGCCAGAGAAGGAATCAAGATTCCTCCTCCTCTGGTTTCCATGCCTGTCCGAATTGTACATCCTTAAACAGGGCGGTCAGTCCGGTAATCTGCTTCAAACGCAGAATTTCATCCCTGTCCATGCCGAGGTGTTTCGAAATCCATGCGTCAGAGCGTCCGATTTCATGAAGTTCTTTTATTATATTGCTCATTAAGTCGACGTTGTGGCTGCCCCTTGCGCGATTGTGCCGGATGGTGCTTGCCATGCGCCGGTCAATTGGCTTATCAATGACAGATACCGGAAGCATTCCGCCCTCTCTTTCATAGATGTCGGAGTAGTCCAGCATAATGCGGTAGCGGTGGAACCCGTCCACGATAATATAGCTGTCGTCAGTTTTTGAATAATAGCATACAATCGGCATCGTATAGCCGTCTTCTTTTATACTCTCGTAGAGAAGTTTCATTTCCGGTGGTGCAACGGAATTGGGATTGTATGTATTGGGTTTAATTTTTTCTATTGGTACGGCGATTACGCCGTAGACCGGACTCTTATGTGCCATAATCAATTTCTCCTATAAATCCTTGTATTTTGACTTTATTAAATCAATACGTTTTTGCTGTTGTCTAGTAAGACCAAAGCCCATAAAGCGGCAGATGTGGTCATTTTTTAAAATGCAGTAACACATTCTTTTCCAGCTTGGGATATCCTTTGTGGATTTAATATCGTCTGTGTCATCCGGTATCTTATCAATAAAGATAACCCGTGATTTTTTGTTTACCGTGTAATTGGATACGCCGTTTCTCTTGATTTTATAGCCGTGTTCTTCCAGTTCGGTAATCGTTTCTTCATCCAGTCCTCCTCCGGTTGTGTGCCAGAAGTGGATGGAGGAATTGAATTTTTTAACATAATTATTCCGTATCCGTACAGGCAGGGTGTCAAGAAGAAACTGGGTATACGATTTCCATGTATGTCCCTCCGGAAGCTTGACATTCCGGTAACCCATGGCTTTGGAACGACCGTAAATGGAGGCAAAGTTCGCGCCCTGTACCCGTCCAACCATTTTTGCCCACATTTCGGGATCAATTACCCGGTAAAGGTTCAGGCTGTCCTTAGAGTAATCATTGAAGGGGGAGGCAACCCGCATCTGTGAGACTTGCAGTCCCGCCATATAATACATGTCGTATAAATGGTTATAATCGTAATTAAATATGTAATTGGCATGCCACACGTCGTTTAATGACCAGTCATACATCGGTGAGGCACACCAGACGTCTTTGAATTGTTTGCTTATCCAGCACTCGTTCTTGTATCCATTTTGCTTGTGAAGAAACCCGCTGTAACGCTGCATGGATTCCTGTGCACGTATTCCTAAAAGACATACGGTCTGTTTACCGCTGTGGGACATTTTGTACCAGCGGCTGAACTGCTTAGCCAGATCTTCCTGATGCATACGGTATTTGTAAGTAAGCATAGGGTTGTTGTCAAGATTTAAGACATAATCGTGCTTCGGCATGGGGCGTACCCACGAATCTTTTTTTGTGTCATCCCATGGATACCAGAACATTTCATAGCTGCTGAGAGCCGTTCTGGTTGCCATAGGGAGACATACCCAGTAGGGCTCAACTTCCTGTTCCAGCCGTTGAAAGGTTCTTTCAATATATTCTGTCGTTACACTGTACTGCGCCTCAAAGTCCTGGTGAAACAAACCGATTTTCTTTTCCGGATAGTATTTCCTTTTAAAATCCAGTACCAGATTTAGGAGCAGACCGCTATCTTTTCCACCGGAAAATGATACATAAATGTTATCAAATTCCTCAAAAATCAATTTCAATCTGTCCTGTAAAGCGTCAAATACATTTTGCTCTACATATTTTCTTATCATGTGTATCCTCCAACTGTCATTTTATCCCATTTATGATTGTCACACTGGATAATATATCATAAAATGGAAAATTTTTCAATTTTTTACAGTTGGAAGTGAGGAGAGATTGTTTGACTCTGTTTCATCTGGGATGGATTTAAGATACTCCGTATCCCTTCTGTGGGAGATTCCCACGCCCCGGATTTTTCTGGAACGGGCTAAGCTTACTCCTTCTGCTCTGGAGACAATGCGGTCGTCTGAGAGCTGGTAACCGGAAATTCTGCCGTGTTCTTTTACTAGTCCGGTAATTGAGACAGCATCGGAATCCGGCGTCGGAATGTCATCCAGCGCGAGTCTGGGAAGTTCGGTTCGTAAATTATCGTTCATGTTCGTCCTCCATATAAAATATTTTAGAAGCCCGGATGTAGCGGGCTAATACTAGTATGTGCAGAGTTTATAGTTGTATTCTGGAGAGTTTTGTGTTAGTCTAACGGTGTTAAGTCGAACGGCGGGGTGATTGCTCAATCTTTTGCGGTTATGCGGCGGATATCCTACCGTTTCTTGCCGGGATATCACTCCCAGCGAAAAATGAATTGTTTCCTTCGTTTGCAAAAACATTCCGCCGCCCTTCGCAAAACTCGTTGTCTGCATTGTCGGTTTTTCCTGCCTTTTGGCAGCGTTGCCGCCCGCCGGTCCTTATGCACCACTTCAGTTACCGATTACTGCGGGCAGCACGTAAAGTGCACATTCATGAAAGAAGGATGAAAAAACAAATACATTTATTTTTGACATCCTTCTTTCGTGAATGGCTGCCCGCAGTGTAATGTGACTGACTCTGGTGGTGCATTTGTACCGTTGCGTGGCGGCTTTAGTGAGAACGCACTGCCAAAAGGCA
>DEUM01000009.1:24986-115428 GCA_002362575.1 Lachnoclostridium sp. UBA3262
CAGACATCTCAGACAATGCTCGGGCGGCGAATTTGTAAACGAAAGAAACAATATTTTTCGGGGAGTGATATAAAGGCAGGAAACGATAGGATACTCGCCGCCTTAACAGTATAAAGATGAAGCGATTATCACGGGTTCGACTTGGCACCGTTAGACTAAGGTATAATGAAATTACACAAAGGGGAATAACTATAATGAGGGGTAATGAAGAACAGATTGCGATGCGCGTATCTCGCAATAGTATCATTGTAAATTTACTGCTTTCGATTGGAAAACTATTGACGGGAATGATTGGCCATTCCAGTGCCATGGTCTCGGATGCCGTTCATTCTGCGTCAGATGTATTCAGCACGATTGTCGTTATTATCGGTGTAAAAATATCGAGCAGGGAGTCGGATAAAAACCATCAGTATGGTCACGAAAGGCTGGAAAGTGTGGCGGCGCTTTTACTTGCGGCAATTCTTGCCACTACCGGATTTGGCATCGGATACAGCGGAATCAACACGATAGTGCAGGGGACAAAGGGAGCAGGGATTATTGTTCCGACGGTACTGCCGTTAGTTGCCGCTGTGGTTTCGGTTGTTGTAAAGGAAGCGATGTACTGGTATACTTTGCGGGCAGCAGTTACGATAAATTCAGGCGCTTTAAAAGCCGATGCATGGCACCACCGCTCGGATGCGCTCTCCTCAGTGGGAAGCTTTGTCGGTATTTTAGGTGCGAAGCTTGGATATCCGATTCTGGATTCTATCGCCAGTGTGGTCATCTGTGTATTTATTTTGAAGGCGGCGTTTGATATCTTCCGGGATGCAATTGGGAAGATGACGGACGAAGCGTGCGATGACAAGACAGTGGAGGCAATCGCCGGCGTGGCGAAAAGGCAGGAGGGCGTCCTGCGCTTAGATGATATCAAGACAAGAATGTTTGGTAACAAAGCGTATGTGGATATTGAGATTAGCGTGGATGGAGAAATGAAGCTCTGGGAGGCACATCAGATTGCCGAGCGGGTTCACGATGAGATAGAGACGAACTTTGCGACTGTCAAGCACTGTATGGTTCATGTCAACCCTTACGAGGAGCATGAGGACTCATGATACTGAATATTGATAGAAAAATTTTTTATAAATTCATAGGAAGTTCACAAATATAGTGTAACATTGTTCACTAATTCAGTAGTCTGTTATTATGTTAATCAATAGTAAGAAGATGCGTGGGTTACAGGTGTGTCTTGGAATCAGGAGGTTTCTATGAATTGGTTGCGGAGATTTATGTATGGCAGATATGGGAACGACCAGTTGTCGACGTTTCTGTTTGTTCTCTATGTTGCCATTTTTGTATTTGAAATGATTTTCAAAAGGACGCCGGCGGCGCCGATTCTGATGGTAGTCAGCTATGTGATTATTTTCTTCTATTTCTTTCGCTGCTTTTCCAGAAATATTTATAAGAGACAGGCAGAGAACCGGAAGTTTCTTGCCATGTGGAATCCGGTTAAGAATTATTTTAAGTATCTGGGGAGAAAATGGCAGGAGAGAAAAGGGGTAAATAAATTATATCGATGCCCGAAATGCCACCAGACGATACGTGTGCCGAAAGGGCGGGGAAAGATTGCCATAACCTGTCCGAAGTGCCGGTTTGAATTCATAAAGAAAACATGATGGGAGAAAAGCGATGTTCGGCTATGTGACGGCGAATAAGCCGGAGATGAAAGTTCGTGAATTTGCCAGATATAAAGGGTATTACTGTGGTCTGTGCCGGCGGCTTCATAAAAAGCATGGCAGGCTGGGGCAGATGACACTGACCTACGATATGACATTTCTTATCATTCTGCTGTCCTCTTTATACGAGCCGAAAGAGGAGGAGACAAAAAAGCGGTGCCTGATTCATCCGGGGCGAAAGCAATATATGATTTACAATGAAATATCGGATTATGCGGCGGATATGAACATACTGCTGACGCATGACCACTTTCAGGATGACTGGGAGGATGAGCGTAAATTCAGTGGCTTTGTCGGGATGAAGGCATTTGGCAGGAAAAAGAAAAAAATTGTAAAAGGGTATCCGAGACAGGCTAAGATTATAGACGAGTCACTGAAAGAGCTCGCTCGGCTGGAAAAAGAAAATTGTACCGATATAGACGCCATCGCGAGACCGTTTGGAAATCTGATGGGAGAACTGTTTGTATGGCAGGAGGATGCCTTTCAAAATATCTTGCGGCAGATGGGATTTTATCTTGGAAAGTTTATTTATATTATGGATGCCTACATGGATGTAGTGGACGATAAGAAAAAAGGGTGTTATAATCCATTTATGCAGGAAAGTGAGAAGGAAGGGTTTGAGGAGCGTGTCAGGCAGATATTGGACGGAACGCTGCGAATGGCGATTGCCGAATTCGAAAAGCTTCCCTGCGAACAGGATTTAGCCATTCTCCGCAATATCCTTTATGAGGGAGTATGGACAAAGAGCGAAAGGAAACAAAGAGATGATAAATGATCCGTATAGCGTACTGGGGGTATCCCGGAACGCTACTGACAGAGAGATAAAGAAAGCGTACCGTGCGATGAGCCGGAAATACCATCCGGACTCCTATTCGGAGGCGGGGCAGAAGGAATGGGCAGAGGGTAAATTCCGCCAAGTGCAGGAGGCGTACAATCAGATTGTGGACGAGCGCTCCGGTAAAACAAGTCAGACATACGGCGGTTATGGCGGCTACGGCGGTCAGGGGACACAGAATTATTCGGAGGAGGATCAGCATTTAATGGCGGCAATGAATTATATCCGTGCCCGCCGTTATAATGAAGCAATCAACGTGCTCAATTCGATGGAAAACAGAAGTGCAAGGTGGTATTATTTCAGTTCGTATGCGAATCTGGGACTGGGAAATAACGTTGTGGCGATGGATTATGCAAAGAAAGCGGTTGATATGGATCCGGGTAATCAGGAATACCAGCAGTATTATTCGCAATTACAAAATGGCGGTACGGCGTCTCCGTTCGGCGGCAGCCCATTTGGCGGCGGTTATGGCGGCTACGGCGGTTACGGCGGCTATGGTGGATATGGAAGATACGGAGGTGACTCCTGCGGGACGGGGAACCTTTGCTGTGATTTGTGGTGTGCCGATACGATGTGTGAATGTATGGGAGGAGATTTATGCGGATGTATGTAAGCAAAACAAAAATAATGGCAGTTTTAAGTGTAATGGCAGCGCTGAGTACAGTATTGACTGTGCTTGGTACTGTCATTTCTGTCAATACTGTATTTTTCACGTCGGCGGCTGCATTTCTTGTAGGAATTGCTGTCATTTCTTATGGAATGGTATATGGTACAATCTTTTTCTTTGTCTGTATGGCGCTCGACTTTTTTGTCAACCCGAATAAGCTTCATGTGGTGTTATATGCCGCACTTGCCGGGTATATCCTTCTCTCGGAGGGGACTTATCTGCTTCTTGCCAGAATGAAGGATGGAAAGGGAAAGGAATGGCTTCACAGGGGGATTCGGTTTGTAATATTTGAAGCGTTATATCTGCCGTTTTTAATTTTTCTTCCAAAACTATTTGTCTCTGACACAATGTTGGCAAAACCGTGGTTTATGCTGGTCATGATACCGGGCGGAGTTGTTGTCTGGTTTCTTTATGAACTGGCGTATTTCGTCGTAAAGAGAATGTTTCGAGAGAAATTCGCCAGAATATTGAATTAAGGAGAATGGCGAATGAAAAAGTTGTTAGTGTGTATCGTTGCGGTATGGGTAATGCTTGCCTTTACTGCCTGTGGTGGGGAAGAACAGACGGAAGAAAACCATGTGACGCAGAAGGAGTCACAGACGACGGATGTGATTAGCGGCGGCTCAGTAGAAGCGGTTACTTCACAGACAATTTCAGCGAAGGAATATTTACCGACTGTGAGCAAGAAAAAGGATGATGTGTATGAGAAGAAACTGCGCACCGGAGACTATACGTGGGAGAAACCGTTTGTTGTCGCGAACCCATACGGAAATTCTCCGCTGACAGCATACATATTGTTTTATACAGAGGATTCCTGTAAGGTCCGCGTGACTGTGAAAGGAAAGACGAAAGAAACAGATGTATCGGGTACGGTAAAGAAGGCGAAATATCACCGGGTTCCGGTAGTCGGTTTGTATCCGGGCAGAGAGAATAAGGTTGTTGTGACCTGTCTGGACGGAAAGGGAAAGAAGCTTCGCTCCCAGACTCTGAGTATAAAGACATCGGCGCTTCCTGACAAGCTGGATGATGTGATAAAGGTAGAGAAAAAGACGAAAAAGTCAGCGTATGGTCTGACGATTATATCCGGATTTTCTACAAAATATCCGTTTGCCTATGATGAAAATGGGGATGTCCGCTGGTATATGTATATGACATCCGGCTCGTATGGTGTATTTCCGCTCAGCAATAAACGGTTCATGTTTTTAAGTGATGCCGCTTACACGCCAACGGCGGAAAAACCGCATGTAACACAGATGTATGAGATGGATTATATGGGACGGGCTTACCAGTCGTATTATGTAAAAAATGGAATCCATCATGAGGTAATTGAAAAGACGCCGGGGGGCAATCTTCTCGTGCTTTCTAATTCAATTGATAAGCACACAGAGGACGTTGTTGTTGAAATCGACAGAAAGACAGGAAATATTGTTAAATCGTTAGATATGCGGGAAATTTTTGATGACACATACCAGGACATGATAGATTGGGCGCATCTGAATACTGCTTCGTATAAGAAGGAGGATAATACGATTTTATTATCTCCGCGGAATGTCCATGCCGGAATCCGGGTAAACTGGAAAACGAATGAGCTGAAGTGGATACTGGCAAACCCAAAGATGTTTGAGGGAACGAAGCAGGAAGATAAGGTATTAAAGCCAATTGGTGATATTACATGGCATTATCAGCCGCACAGTATTTATGAACTTCCATATGATTTAGATGGGGATCCGGATACCGTTCATATTATGATGTACGACAATCATTGGCGGGGTACCCGTAAGGTGGATTTCTTTGATAAGAAAAAAGAGTCCTTTGTCACTGTATATGCGGTCAATGAAAAGGAAATGACAGTGCGTCAGGAGAAGTTATATCCGGGAGTGAAATCAATTATTACTTCGAACAGTGCTTATGACAGAAAGGACAATCGCGTATTTTCCTTTGGTGGGTATCTGCACCCGCTCGTAAACGGCAGACAGGGAATGATTTACGAATTTGACTATAACTCGGAAACGGTACTCAATCAGTATTCGGCAAAGTATTATTTTTACCGTGGTTATGAGCTGAATATTGACTGGAATGATTTGGCAGAGCCGCTGAAAATAAGTAAGGACTATGTGAAAGGAACATTACAGGCGCCGATTGTGGCGAAGGAGAAAAAAGTACCGGACAAAAAAATTGGTGAGGATAAGGTTTCCTTTTATCTAATGGGTTCGGTATTGTATATGACCGCAAATGACCATGCGGTGAAGAAGGTACGGTTTGTCGGAAAGAATAACAGCTATGTTATGGATTATTCCAGTTCTGGAAAGGGCGGGAAAAAATACCGCAAGCTGAAGTACGCCATTGCCATCCCGCTGTCTACGTTGAAAGCAGATACTTATGAGATTGCAGTACAATATGACGGCACATGGTATAATACAGGGAAAAATGTAGTTAGAAATAATTGATGATGTGGTAATCATTGCTACGATTGACAATTAGCAGAGAAAAGCATTATACTTTGAACATCAACATAATTTCAAAGGGGAATGTGAAATGGCAGTCAGAATTATTGGTACAGGCAGTTATCTTCCGAAAAAGGTAGCGGATAACCGTTTTCTCTCTACGATTGTCGATACAGATGATGAGTGGATAAGACAGCGTACCGGAATTAAGGAAAGACACTTATCGAATGGAAAAGAGGGAACTACCTATATGGCAACCTATGCGGCAGAGGCCGCGCTGGAAAATGCCGGCATTGGTGCAGAGGAACTGGATATGATTATTATTGCTACCGTATCGGCAGACACGTATGTGCCTAGTACCTCCTGTTCGGTACAGGGGGCGATTGGAGCGATTCGTGCGACTTGTTTTGATTTGAATGCGGCATGCTCTGGTTTTCTGTTCGCACTTAACACGGCATACGCATATATTGAAATGGGAATGGCAAAGACGGTTTTGATTGCTGGTTCGGAAACCCTGTCAAGGGAGGTTGACTGGTCAGACCGCAGTTCCTGTATTTTATTTGGAGACGGCGCAGGTGCAGCGGTTATCCGGCAGGAAGAAGGCGATGGCGGGCTGCTTGCCAGCGTAACCGGCTCGGACGGCAGTCAGGGCGACGTCCTTACCTGTAAGGGCAGAGGGATTCAGAATCCTTTTCATTCTTCGAAACGTAAAAAAGATTACATCCGGATGGATGGGCAGGCAGTGTTCCGTTTTGCTGTGAGAACCGTGCCAAGATGTATTAAACAGATATTGAAAAAGACAAACACGGATGCAGAAGATATTAAATTCTTTGTTCTGCATCAGGCAAATGTGAGAATCATTGAGGTAATTGCCAAGCGGCTTCAGGTGGATTTGGATAAATTTCCGATGAATCTTGACCACTATGGAAATACCTCCTCCGCCAGCATACCGATTCTGTTAGATGAGCTGAACCGGAATCATTTATTGGAGCGGGGCGACAAGCTGATTTTGTCTGGTTTTGGCGGCGGACTTACATGGGGAGCGGTGCTGCTTGAATGGTAACGCAAGGTCATAGGGCGGCCTCAAAGGCGTCAGACATAATTTAAGTAAAGGGTGATGGTTGTGAAAAAGATACTGTTACAGGGAGCAATGGATATTGAGACGGATTATCTGATAGGGCAGGTCAAAAACATGCCGGATTATCAATGTCTGGAGAAAAATAACATGGTCTTTCATACGGCATCGGAGGCAGATAAGGTTTATATCGTCAGTGTGACCGGAATGGGGACAGTGAAGGCAGCTATGGCGACGACGTATGCGCTGGAAGCTTTTCATCCGACCTTAGTTGTCAATCAGGGAACAGCAGGGGCACAGCTTCGCACCCTGAGTACCGGAGACGTCGTGCTTGCAAAAGAGTCAGTGAATATCAATGCATTGTCCATGCCGAAAAAGAAGCTTGGAGAGGGGAGTAACCCTTTCTCGTGGGAAGGTTTCCATACGGAATACTATAAGGCAGATGACGCATTATTGAAATTGTATTCGGATGGCGAGTATACTTCCGGTCGTATGGTAAAGGGCAGTGTTGCCACCGGAGACATATTCAGCCGTGAGGACGACCGTATCGTCTGGCTGGAAGAAAAGTTTGGAACTGCCTGTGAGGATATGGAAACAGCCGCTGTTTATGAGGTGTGTGAAGCTTTCCGGACACCGTGTGTCGGATTGCGGATTATATCCAATAACGAATTGTTAGACGAGGAATTCAATGAGGAAACGGCAGAACTTCTGCAGCGGTATGTGTGGAAGATAACGCACGATGTTTTATAGTTTTTATTATACAGAGCAGTTAATTTTACTAACTATAGACTGAAAAAAAGATTTTTAGACAATTTAATTAGGAAGAACTAGAATGATATAACAGAAGGAGCTATTAAAAATTCGCAACTGTTAGAATCCGCTGGTGCTTAGAAAGCGTCGCTGGTTTACCAGCGCTTTCAAGCACCATTGCGTGATTCTCTCAAGCGCAAGCGTGTTGCGAATAAAATAGCTCCTTCTGGCATAGATATATATTGCAAAGGGGGGCTTTTTTTGAATCGGACAGGCAGAGTATTTTTAATTTTTCTTATCATTGTTGGATGTATGGCAGGACTCTGGTTCTTTCAGGCATGGCGGGAGTCAGAGGAGAGGGCTTCCAGCAGGAGTATCCGAAATGCATATATAACATCCATTAGCGGCACATCGGTTACGGCCGTCGCAGAAGGGGAAAAAAGAGAATGGGAGAGCGCCGGAGCAGTCTCCGGGCAGTCCATAAGCGGAATTGCTGATATTTACCTGCAGGACGAAAAGATAGTTCGGATTGTAAAAAAGCCGGAATCCATTAAGGGAAAGGTTTTAAAAATATCAGACAAAGTAATTTCGCTGGAGGAATATGGAGATGTCAAGCTGGATAAAAACTTTGTCGTGTACCGAAGGGAAAAAGGCGGGGAAATAAAACAGGGCAGCCTGTCTGACATTGTTGTCGGGTATTCCGGTACCCGTTTTGTGGCGGCAGGAAAACGGATTTGTGCCGCTGTCATTGAAGACAGCAGGTTAGAGTCCATCCGCGTTATTTTGAAAGATAATGATTCCTCCTCTTATGATATGGGAAAGACAACGTTGACGGCGACGTCTGATTTTTACGTCAAGATAGGAAGTCAGACAAAGCAGTATAAGAAAGGGCAGAGGGTGGTCTTCCAGCCAGCATCTATGAGTGGACGTGCCCGGGTTTCGACAGGAGGCAAAGGAAAAATCCGTATCGAGAGTTTAAAAAGGCAATATGGTGTTCCTGAGTACAGAGGAAATATAGAGATAGAAAAAAGCGGGACATACCTGCATATAATCAATGAACTGCCGTTAGAGGAATATCTGTACAGTGTTGTTCCAAGTGAAATGCCGACGGAGTATGCGAAAGAGGCGCTGAAGGCGCAGGCAATATGTGCAAGGAGCTATGCGGTCGAGCATATGAAAGGAAACCGTCTGGCAAAGTACGGTGCGCATGTCGATGACAGTGTGTCCTTTCAGGTATACAATAATCTGAAAGAAGATGAAAAATCCATCGCGGCTGTCAGAGAGACAAGAAACCAAGTGATAACACATAATGGAAAGGTAGCGGCAACCTACTTTTTTTCCGTTTCATGCGGGAGTACAGCAACACCAAAGGATGTCTGGTTTGCCGAAAGAAACGAACCCTATCTGATATCCTCGACACAGACATTAGCGCGGGAAAAAAGAAATTTAAAGGATGAGAAAACATTTATCCAATACATAAAAGAAGCGCCGGAGACGATAGACAGTTCGTCTACGTGGTATCGCTGGAAAGCTAAGATTCGTGGCGAGAGTCTGAAAAAGTCGGTTGACCTTCACATGAGGGAACGATATGAGGTAAATCCGACTCAGATACAGGTACGGCAGAAGGATGGAACATACAAAAGCAGAAAAGTATCTGACATTGGTGACATTCAAAATATTTATGTCAGACAGCGGGGCGAGGGAGGTGTTGTGACATTCGTTGAGATTGAGGGAACGAAAGAGACTGTAAGGGTTTATACGGAGTATAATATCCGTACCCTGTTAATCGGTGAGGATACGGTCTTTGAAAGAAAGGATAAAAAGAAAGTGACAGGACTCAGCTTACTGCCAAGCGGATTTTTCTATGTAGAGAAAAAGGGAGACTCCTTTGTTTTTTATGGTGGAGGGTATGGACATGGTGTAGGAATGAGCCAGCAGGGTGCAAATACGCTGGCGGGACAGGGGAAAAACTGTCTTGATATTCTTACATTCTACTTTCCAAATACGAATGTACAATCTCGCGAATCTCTTTGAGGGAGGAGAATAGATGAAGCTTGGGATGGTTTTTTAAATATTGGTTCAACATGGCTCCAAGAAAAATAATAATGATACAGAAATACATCCACAGCATTAAGAGAACCATGTAGGTTAAACTTCCGTAGATGGAAGAAAAGCTGCTGTGATAGTCGATGTATAGTGAGTACAAATAAGAGAACACAATCCATAAAAAAGCGGAAAATCCGGCGCCCGGAAGTTCTTCCCGAAATTTGGATTTCCGGTTTGGAATGAAGCGGTACATGCACTGAAAATAAAATACAAAAATTAAAAAGGAAACCGAGGAGCGCAGGATAAAAATAATAATTTTCAGATTTGATAAAAATGGGAAAAAGTTATTTATTATCTGTACAATCTGGTTGCCATATACTAAAAGGATGAGGCTGAAAATTATCATCAGGGTAAACGCAGCGGTTTCTACTAATGACAGGAGACGCCTTAGAATAGGATTTCTCCGGTTGGGAACTTCATAAATACAGTCAAGCTCAAAGGCAATGCTTGAAAAACCCTTTGAGCCTGCCCAAAGAGTAGTAATTACGGTAATTGAAAGAATTGTTCCAGAGGATGCAGCATAGGATTCCTTCAGCCAGTTCAGGATAACATTGCTGAGGTTGCCGGGAATTATTGACTTGACTACAGTAAGTATGACATTTTCGCTGATTGGAGTATATTGCAAAAGTGTGATTGAAAACATTAAAAAGGGAAAGAGGGAAATCATGATAAAAAATGCCACCTGAGCAGCATGAATGGACACTTGGTGTTCATTGAACTTTTTAATAAACCACACAAAAATATTATTCATGGTAACCTCCATTCCAGAAACATCTTATTTTCTAGTATATGAAATATTATTAAAAAAATCAATGAGGATTTTCTTTGATTTTCTTTTTATACTTTCCAGGAGAAATTCCAACTATTTTTGTAAAACTTCTTATAAAATTTGAGTAATCATAAAAGCCGGAGGTGTAGCATGCCTCCGATACGCTGCATCCGGCGCTTAGAAGTTGTTTCGCAAAGTCAATCCGCTGGTCAAGAATATACTCCCGAAGGGAAAGCCCAACATGTTTTTTAAACAACCTGCTCAGATAAGTTCCGTTGAGGAAAAAGTCTTTCGCTAATCGTTCTAGAGTAAGGCGTTCTGCCAGATTGTTCTGGATGTACTTCATGATATTTTTCACAAGAGGGGGCATAATATTCCAACTAGTAACAGTAGAAGTATGGTAGTGCCGGTTGATAAATAAAAGAATCTGGCTGGAAAGGATATTCGCCGTAACATCTGCACCATACTCCTCTGAGGATAGAGCATACGATAACTGGTCTGCATAGTCAATGAACAGTGAACGGTCATTGACCTCCAGATGCGATAATGAGCTTTTCTTTTTTAGACACGAATAAAAGCAGGCAAAAAGGTCCGTGTGGGAGGTGGAGAGCTTTTCTGCCGCAGACTGTTTTATATTGATGATAATGCGCTCATATATCTGGTCGTCCAGACTGACGATGCGATGCCTGCTGACAGGAGGTATAATAATGATATCGCCCGGTATCATGCGATAACATTCATTATCAATATAGAGTAGTACATTTCCGGAAAGAAAAAGAAAAATTTCGTAATCATTATGACGATGGTACGGGTAAGTCTGATATCCTTTTGCTTTCTTATGTTCGCACAAGATTTCTGTATGGATGGGTGCATAATAATAATTTTCTGCCATAAAGTTCTCTCCCTATATCAAATTTATTAATGGTATACGGGAAAATGTCATTTCGCGCAATAAAAATATACTAAAACGCAAAGATATTGCGCAAAAAGATTTTATAATACTAATATACCAAAAAAAATCGCTTTAAGAAATTGATTTTGTAAGAAAGGATGTTGCATATGAAAAAAAGAATGACAGCGATATTACTTTGTCTGACTCTGGCAGTGTCCATGCTGGGAACTAACGATATGACGATGGCAAAGAAAGCTAAGTTAAAATTAAACAAGAAGAAAATAACATTGTATGTGGGACAGATAGCCCGCTTAAAGGTAAAGGGAACAAAAAAGAAAGTAAAATGGAAAAGCAGTAAGAAGAAAATAGCTTCCGTATCGAAAAAAGGAAAAGTAAAGGCGAAGAAAAAAGGAACGGCTAAGATTACGGCAAAGGTCGCAGGGAAAAAGCTGGTCTGCAAAGTGAAGGTAAAAAAGAAAAGGGTGATAAAGCCTTCTAATAAACCAGCGCCTACAAAAAAGGTTATTGTAACGAAAAGGCCAGTGCCGGCACCGACGGACAAGACGCCGGCAACAATCAAGCCGGATGATGATTTACAGTCAGGTAAGCCATCGGAAACCCCAGACACCAAACCGACAACGGCAACAAGTCCGACACCAATGACAAGTACAAAGACGGCAAGCCCGACGCCAAGGGCAACAAAAAGCCCGAAGCCGACAGTGACACCATACAAACTGGTCTTAAGTTTTTTTGAGGAGGCCTTTAAGTTGGGATTCGAGTATGGAGGATCCAATATTCGGTTCTCCTTTTCAGACATGTCTTTATCGGACAGCCAAAAAAATGTCAGACCATTACCCATTGTATCTCCGGTGCTTTCAAAAGTAGCATCCAAATGATAATATTGGTCATAAATTTTAACGAGATTCCAGACATGTGCTTCTCCATTAACCTCTCCTGTAATCTCATATACTTCAATATTCATCTGGTTGAGTGTATATGCCATGACAAGGGAGTAATTTTGACAGATTCCCTTATTGTGGAAAAGTGTATCTTCAATTGAGGGGATTTTGTCTTTCTTTAGAGCTTCATAGTCATATTTTATGTTACCTGCCCAATATGAATATATACCAATTGTTTTTTCAAATTCATTGCAGTCGGTATTTTCATATTTATTGATTAAATCCAGTATGATTTTTTCTGCTTTCGCAATTTGTTTCTCATGCTCCTGTTTGGAAGAATACCTGTATTTGATATGTAACGTATGCCCATTATGTGAAACATCAAAATCGTTAACTGCCAAACGTACAAATATATTATAAAAAAGAGAAATTTTAGAAAAAATTTTTTCCCCAGACAGCTATAAAATAAAATCTACCCTTTTATCCGGCGTAGGAATTTGTTATACTTATATATAGCATGATTACATTGTTTTTTTGAGGAGAAGTGGATGAAAAATAAGTTTACAGAGAGAGGTGTGGGAAAGGACAGGCATCACAAGCGTCAATACATCATGACATTGATTGTAACATTAGCTGCCTTAACAATTATTGTAGGATATACGTTTGGTTCTTTTTATAGAATCACAAGGCAGGATGCTGTCACGTTGGGAGAAAATGCGGTGACAAGGGAAGCAGCGCAAATGAATAATTTCTTGCTGAGGGGCACAGATGTTACGCAGGTGACAAAGATGACGGTAAGCTATATGCTGGAAAACGGTGCTAGCAGTAAGGAAATTGAGGCATTTCTGAAACGGCAGTCAGATGATTATAAAGAAAGTATATCTTCTGATTTTACGGGGATTTATGGCTGGTTTAATGGTGAGTACATAGATGGCAGTGGATGGGTTCCGCCAAAAGATTATGTCCCGAAAGAAAGACCGTGGTATACAGAGGCACAGCGGGGAAATGGTGATCTGGTAATGGTGTCACCGTACCTTGATTCAAAGACAAATACAATACTTTTTTCTGTGGCGCAGGTGTTAGATGATGGAGACAGTGTAATCTCATTTGATATCGCAATGGACGAAGTGCAGACCATTGCGGAGAGTATTCAATTAAACGGAAATGGTTATGGATTTGTTGTAGATGACCAGGGAATGGTGGTAGCACATCACGATGAGTGGGAAAAGGGAAAAAATTATCTGAAGGATGAAGAACAGGTTGGCGGCGATATGCAGAAACTTGTACAGCGCGTATATCGTAACAAGGGGAAAGAAAATACCTCTTTTGAAATGACAGTAAAGGGCGAGGAGTGTTTTGTATTCTCTAAGAGAGTACAGGAAAAATGGAATGTCATATTGATTGTCAATTATGTGGACTTGTACGAGAAGATTCGGAATAATCTTATACGAAACATTGCTATATCGTTACTGATTTTTTTGGTGGTAGTTTATTTCTGTACAATGAGTTACCGCAACCGTCTGCGCGCGATGCACTATGCCGAACGGCTGAAGGAATCACAATGCACTTTAGAGGACCGGGTAAATGAGCAGACAAGGGAGATTAGGGAGCAGTCAGAACAAATGGTACAGATGCAGGAAAGTGTCATTGACGGAATGGCGACACTGATTGAGAGCCGTGATGGCAATACTGGGGAACATGTGCGAAATACAAAACGATATGTGGCGATGATGGTACAATATATGTATGATCACCATATGCATACGGATGAGATTGATTCGGATTACATGACACAGATTTGCAATGCAGCACCGTTGCATGATGTGGGAAAGATTATGATATCCGATATGATTCTCAATAAACCGGGGCATTTTACACCGGAAGAATTTGCTGTAATGCAGACCCATTCTGAAATTGGGGGTAATATTGTCAAAGATGTTCTGGGCAACAGCACGAATCCGGATTTGATTAAGATATCTTCCGATGTAGCCCATTATCATCATGAAAAATGGGATGGGACGGGATATCCAAACGGCCTGAAGGGAGAGGAAATCCCATTGAGCGCCCGGATTATGGCGGTAGCGGATGTATTCGATGCTTTGGTGTCTAAACGGGTGTATAAAGATGCCATGGATATTGAGGAGGCGTACCGCATTTTGGAGAAGGATGCAGGGACACATTTTGATCCAGAGTTAGTGCAGGTCTTTGTGGCAATCAAAGCTCAGATACTTGCATATCTAAATGGTGTGAAGGGAGAAGAATAATACAACAAGATCCTTTCAAGGAATATTTAAGAGAGTCTGAACCTGACAAGGTTAGCAAAGGTTACAAGTGTTTGGAAGAAGCACAGTAATGGAACTTTTGAAACTGAAAAGTTCTGGAGCTTCTAAGTTGATTTCAAACTTACGGCAGGCAGATGTTATTGAACCGGTAACTGGCTACGGAAAAGGGAAGTACAGGTTTAGGAAAGAGGATAGGAGAAGAAAAAAATAATTTGACAGGAGGGAAAGTGTATGCAGATAACAAGGGAAAATTATTCGCAGTATGCAAATATGATACAGCAGATGCTGGGCGGAAAAAAAGGAATTGGCAGCCCATATGATGATTGTGATTATGGAAATTTCGCACTGCGGTTTAAGCCGGTTGATATTAAATTTGTAAAGCCGAATTGGGATAACATTATGACGAAACGCAGTAAGCCCGCTATGTCAGAACAAGAATTTAAGGAAGCCATAAAGGAGTTAGCAAGGAAAGAATTTGCTACCGGGAAGCGGGATGACGCAGCATACAGGAAACTGTGCATGCAGCATGGCGAAACGGTATCGCCGGACAGAAAAGCTCTTTATGAATCAAGCATGAGAAAGACCGGTGGGAAGATGAATGCGGCTTGTATGTTCTGGGATGCAAAGGGGAACAAGTCGTTGTCGTATCATCCTCTCACAGGACACTGGAAAGCGATAAGTACAGATGAGGAATTTGCAAGGGCAAGGGTGTTTACCGCTATTTATAATGACGAGCTGGCGCGTCTGAAAGCAGGCACAAAAGAGGCAGCTGCCAGCGAGATGGGAAGTACAGTTGATTATATGATTTAAGTCCAAGTGCGATTGAGAGCGAGGTAATAATGAAATTAGTTGATTATACAGGAAAAATGAATAGTCATAATGAATATTTGGAGACAATTAAGCAGTTAGAAAAGAAAAGTAAGTACATTGAATATGTATTGGTAGACGAGGATGAGATTGGATTTACAGAGAGATTTACAGAGTCTATTGTGGAAGTGAGGGAAAAAAATAAATGGTGGGGTACAAAGTCTAGTGGGAAATGTAAAGTATACAGAATAAAAGCTTCGAAAGAGATGTTTAAGTTTTTGAAACAATTTGAAACTTTTTGTAAGTGTATTTTTTCTGACCAGCAAGGTGATACCGTAGAAAATACGGACTTTGGTATCAATGATATTGCTTTTTTCGATGATAAAGAACTGCCATTATTATTTACAACTACGCATGAGGGGTATGTTACAATAAGGGATGACTTATTTAGATAATACTGTTTTGGTAAATCGGGAAAGGTACACTATAAATATAAAGATTAGAATGAAAAAGCACCTTGCGGGCTTGACACAGGTGGAGTTTATGTGTTACAGTTAGAAACAATAAAGACGTTGATGGTGCAGACGATATGTCCATAGATTACTATTTTCCATCAGAGAGACGGAATCATCGGCTGAAAGTTCCGTCAGGTTCAGATAGTAGTTGAATTTCCCACCGGAGTCTCGTTGCTGAACGGTATAAAAAATATACCAACTAGGGAGCGACGGATGATACACGTTATCGTATCAATGAGAGTCTGTCAGTAAAAGAAAATTGGCAGGAATATGGGTGGTACCGCGGATTATTTTCGTCCCTTGCACATAGTGATATGAGCAAGGGACTTTTTGCGCGTAAGCAATGAGCCGTGCGGCAAGGGATAAAACAGCTCCTTGTGCTTGCACAAAAGAAGCTGTTTTATTCCTTTGCCATAGGGCGAAGCCCGCGACTGAGCGAACTATGTTCGCTCAGTGCGCACGGCTTATTGCCGTTGAAGTGCGCATGGCGCATAGCTGTAGAAGTGCGCACGGCGCATAGCTGTAGGAGGCAGAATAGCAGAAATGGAGGGAAGAGTGAAAAATAAATTTTTCACTCAGGAAGTTTGTGCGCACACGCCCAAACTTCTTTATGTACAATAAGGCGTGTGCGAATGGAGGGAATCATGAAAGAAAAATTATCTAAAATTCTAGACAACGCATTAGGGCAGATAGAGGAATCTGCCGAACTTGACAAGTTAAACGACATCCGGGTTGCGTTTTTAGGAAAAAAGGGTGAATTAACCAGTGTGTTAAAATCAATGAAGGAAGTGGCACCGGAGGACAGACCGAAGGTCGGTCAGATGGTAAATGAGGCGCGGGCAAAGATAGAGGAGAAGCTGGAAGAAAAAAAAGCAGCGTTTGCCAAAGCTCTTAGGGAAGAAAAAATGAAGGCGGAGACAATTGACGTTACCTTGCCGGGAAAGAAAATGGAAATGGGACACCGTCATCCGAATACGATTGCGCTTGAGGAAGTCGAAAAAATA
Organism: Lachnoclostridium sp. UBA3262; assembly: GCA_002362575.1. Taxonomy (GTDB): domain Bacteria; phylum Bacillota; class Clostridia; order Lachnospirales; family Lachnospiraceae; genus Eubacterium_F. The sequence goes on from DEUM01000009.1 coordinate 41,744, forward strand.
TTTATCGGAATGGGTTATGAAGTAGTAGAGGGCCCGGAGGTAGAATACGATTATTATAACTTTGAAGCGTTAAATATTCCGGAAAACCATCCGGCAAAGGATGAGCAGGACACTTTTTATATAACCGATAAAATCGTGCTCCGAACACAGACCTCCTCCGTACAGGTTCATGTGATGGAGCAGGGAAAGCTCCCGATTCGTATGATTTCACCCGGACGGGTATTCCGCAGTGATGATGTGGATGCCACACATTCACCGTCATTCCATCAGGTCGAAGGGCTGGTCATTGATAAAAATGTAACCTTTGCGGACTTGAAGGGCACGTTGGAAATGTTTGCAAAGCAGTTATTTGGCGAGGAGACAAAGGTAAAATTCCGCCCGCACCATTTCCCATTTACAGAGCCGAGTGCTGAGATGGATGTAACTTGTTTTAAATGCGGCGGTAAGGGCTGCCGTTTCTGCAAAGGCGAGGGCTGGATTGAAATTCTTGGCTGCGGCATGGTTCATCCGCACGTGCTGGAAATGAGCGGCATTAACCCGGAGGAATATGTTGGCTTTGCTTTTGGAGTCGGTTTGGAGCGTATCGCTCTTTTGAAATATGAAATTGACGATATGAGACTTTTATATGAAAACGACAAACGTTTCTTAGAGCAGTTTTAGAAGTTGACAATAGTTATATAAATGTTGGTAAATGGAGGGAAATTATGAATACACCATTATCTTGGATTAAAGCTTATGTGCCAGAGCTTAACTGCACGGAGCAGGAATATATGGATGCGATGACAATGTCCGGAACGAAGGTAGAGGGCTATGAAAAGTTCGATGAAAATCTGGATAAAATAATCGTAGGAAAAATAGAAAAGATAGAGAAACACCCGGATGCAGACAAACTGGTCGTTTGTCAGGTGGCAATTAGCGAAGAAGGAGAAACGGTGCAGATTGTGACAGGTGCACCGAATGTAAAAGAAGGTCAGAAAGTGCCCGTTGTACTGGATGGCGGACGTGTTGCCGGAGGACATGACGGAAAGAAAGCGGAGGGCGGAATCAAAATTAAAAAGGGAAAGCTTCGCGGTGTTGCCAGCAACGGTATGATGTGCTCGATTGAAGAACTGGGTTCTTCCAAGGACTATTATCCGGATGCGGCAGAGGATGGAATCTATATTCTCAGCGATAACCCGGAATATGAAAAGGCTCCGGTTGGCAGCGATGCGATTGAGCTTTTGGGGCTGTGTGATGCGAATTTCGAATATGAGGTTACCTCAAACAGAGTGGATTGCTTTGGTGTGCTTGGTATTGCAAGGGAAGCGGCAGCGACCTTTAGAAAGCCTTTTGTGCCACCGGTTATAAAAGAAGTGGGAAACAGTGAAAAAACAGAGGATTATATTTCAGTAGAGATACAGGCGCCGGAGCTTTGCTCCCGCTATGTGGCGCGGGTAGTGAAAAATATTAAGATTGCGCCGTCGCCGGAGTGGATGCAGAGAAGGCTTGCGGCAAGCGGAATTCGTCCAATCAATAATATCGTCGATATTACAAATTATGTAATGGAAGAATATGCACAGCCGATGCACGCCTATGATTTAGATACGATTGCCGGGCATAAAATTGTTGTTAAGAGGGCAGAGGACGGAGAGAAATTCCAGACGTTAGATGGACAGGAGAGGGAACTGGATTCCTCCGTGCTTATGATATGTGATGGAGAAAAATCCGTTGGTCTTGCCGGTATTATGGGAGGAGAAAATTCTAAAATTACCGATGATGTAAAAACGATGTTGTTTGAGGCGGCTTGTTTTGACGGAACAAATATCCGTCTGTCCGGCAAGAAAGTAGGAATGAGGACAGATGCACAGGCAAAATTTGAGAAGGGCCTGGATCCGAATAATACGATGGAGGCGATGAACCGTGCCTGCCAGTTAATTGAGGAGCTTGGTGCAGGCGAGGTTGTCGGCGGCTGTGTCGATGTATATCCAGAAAAGAAAGAGCCGATAACCGTTTCCTATGATGTGGAACGAATCAATGCCCTGCTTGGTATTCAGGTATCTGAGGATGAAATGTGTGACTACTGGGATAAAGTAGAGCTAACGCCGGACAAGGAAAAGAAATGTGTTTACGTGCCGACGTGGAGACAGGACATTTTATGCCTTGCGGATTTGGCAGAGGAAGTGGCAAGGTTTTATGGATATGATAAGATTCCGACCACACTGCCAAGCGGGGAGGCGACACAGGGAGGCCTGTCGTATCAGACGACGATTCAGAATATTGCGAGAAATGTAGTAGAACAGTTCGGCTTTTCGGAGGGAATGACATATTCCTTTGAGAGTCCAAAAGTATTTGATAAGCTATTGCTTCCGTCTGACAGTGAACTTCGGAAATGTATCGAAATTTCGAATCCTCTTGGCGTGGATTACAGCGTTATGAGAACATCTCCGGTAAATGGCATGCTGACTTCCCTTGCTACAAATTATAATCACCGCAATAAGGATGTAAGGCTGTATGAGCTCGCCAATATTTATCTGCCAAAGGCATTGCCGCTTACCGAGCTTCCGGAGGAAAAAATGCAGCTAACCCTTGGTATGTATGGAAAAGGCGACTTTTTCGAGATGAAGGGCTGCGTGGAGGCTATCTTTGAAAAGCTGGGCATTGACGGTATCAGAACCTATCAGCCGGAGGACAGCCGTACTTATCTGCATCCGGGGAGACGGGCAGATATTATCATGGATAATGAGACAATCGGCTATCTGGGAGAGGTGCATCCGGAGGTGGCTGACAATTATAATATTGGAACAAAAGCATATATTGCAGTATTAGATATAGAAAAGCTTGCGAAAAGAGCATCCTTTGATGTAAAATATAAAGGGGTTGCCAAATTCCCGGCAGTTACCAGAGATATTTCTCTTGTAATGAAAAAGTCGGTTCTTGCTGGACAGGTTGAGGAGATTATCCGTGAAAACGGAGGCAGGCTTTTGGAGACATATCATTTATTTGATATATATGAGGGAGAGAATGTAGGGGCAGATGAGAAGTCGCTTGCCTACTCGATTCGTTTCCGCGCGGCGGACCGTACACTGGAGGATAAGGATGTAACTGCTGTTATGAATAAAATACTTACGAAGATGGAAACGTTAGGTGTATCACTTAGGCAGTAGGAGTTGGTTGTATTGAAAAAATTCATCAGTAACATTCTGACAGTGTGTTTTATCTGTTACATGATACTGCTTGTATATTTTTTATTCTTTAGTGAGGAGTATGGACGCAATGAAGTATACTCCACATACCAGTATAATTTTAGGCTGTTCCGGGAGCTGGGACGCTACATTGAATACCGCGAGAAAATTGGGTTTACCTATTTTCTTATTAACGTAGTAGGCAATGTAGTGGCATTTATGCCGTTTGGCTTTCTCGTGCCGGTCATGTACCGGGAACAGCGCAGGGAAGTTGTTTTCCGCGGTCATTATTTCCGCAGCTTTTTATTTGTGACAATGCTTGGTTTTTCATTTAGTCTGGGTGTAGAGACCGTGCAGCTTGTGACAAAGGTTGGGTGCTTTGATGTGGACGACTTATTCTTAAATACTGTTGGTGTTATTTTGGGATATATGATTTACTATTTCTGCAAAAAGATTATTGGTGTATTTGGAAAACGTTGAAAGGGGATAACTGATGAATATTCGAATCGGAAGCCGGAAACGAATCCAGTTTACGGACAAGACACATCCGGCGCTTGGAATTATTTCGGTTGTATTAGGTTTTTGTTCCTTTGTTCTCCTTCTAGTACTCTGTATTTTTTCTGGTAAGGCAAGGGGAATGTCAGGAATAGAGGCTGGAGTATTAGGAATACTGGACTTTATCATCAGCATGGTAGGTTTTATTATGGCAGTAAAATGTTACCGGAAAGAAGATATTTACCTTTTGATGCCTTCGATTGGAGCAGCCCTCAATGGTGTTCTTGTCATATTTTGCATGATTTTGTATGTTATAGGCGCGGCGTAAGGTTTTTCAGTCGCGGTGACACGGATATGTTCTTGTAAATCTCATGATATTGTGCATCCGACAGTTCTTCAATGTAATTGACGGGATACTCCTTTTCGTATCCCTTTGTAATCAATATGGAAGCGGCCTTGTTATATGCAATGGCTGCTTCTATTTCTTTGTCATAGCGTCCGACAAGAAAGTCGCCGTTCCAATGAATTTTTGTCTCGTAGTATACCGTTCCTTTTCTTTCTTTACGAAATACCCCGTGGTAGTGGTTGATGATTTCAATATTTTCATAACGGAAATCCCGGCTGTCTCCATTGACAAAACGAAAATCCCGTCCGGCAACGGCATAATTTTTAATGCCATACCGTGACAGAATATTTATCTGCATCCCATAATCGGCGACAAAGAGGTGTCCGCCGCGGCGGCTGATACTGCGTGTAGAATAATAAAACAAATCTTCAATGTCAAAGGTCAGGAAGTCGTGTTCGGCAAAATAGTAGTGAAAGAAGCGTTCCTTTAGATAGATGGGAGTCTTTATGTACATGCCGTTGTCCCGAAAATTCAGGAGTATAACCCATTTTTTAAAAGGAAGGACGCTCGTCCCGGATGAAAACATATCCAGTGAAATGGTATTGTCATAGAGTAATTTGCCAGCAAGCTGATAAGCGCTGGAAGCGGATTGTTCATCGGGATAGCTTCCAAGGCTGATGTGTTTGCCGGAAAAGGTAATGGAACTCCGGTAGTAGGTTGTCCCGTCTTTCTTTTTTGCAGAATACACTCCCGGTAACATAGCAGCCTCCTTTCCCTCTGAATCGCAAACTTTGCTAAATTTATTAGAATATATTATTTTATACAATTAAATTTATTTTAGAATAGAAAAACATAGATTGCAAGAAATTTAATTCGTTTGTAACAATTTTGTAATAAAACTGAAAAAGTCGCATATACTTTTTATAACAGAAGAATTGTTTTAAACGACAAAGGTGGTGCAATTTATGAAAGAACATTGGAACAAAAATCATGTTAGTAAGAATCATTGGAACAAAAATCATTGGGGAAGATACATGTATTGCCTGTATGTGCTTCTGGCGGCTTCGCTGACGGTCGGGTGGTATCCGGAAAGTCAGGCAAAGAGCTTAAATATGGTTATGGGCAGTACATTACAGAAGATGGAGACAATTTGTCTGCTGAACGAGAATAACCGGCTGTTTCTGCAGGGAATCGCAGAGACGGAAGTGACGGAGCGCAGGCAAAGCGAGCAGATGGATGAGTACCAAAGACGGGCGGTTAAAACAATTCAAAAGAAAAAGGTAAAGGCAGCCTCTGGAGTGTCAGCCGGAAGCCGGAGGATTCTTGAGAGAATTGTGGAGGCGGAAGCGGGCGATCAGGATCTAAAAGGAAGGCTCCTTGTCGCCAATGTTGTGTTAAACCGTGTGAAATCGAAGAAGTTTCCAAACACAGTAAAGGGTGTAGTGTTTGCACACAGGCAGTTTTCTCCGATATCCAATGGAAGCTATTACCGGGTTCACGTTTCTGGGAAGACAAAGCGGGCGGTTCGAAAAGCCCTTCAGGGCGAAGACCATTCGCGGGGAGCCTTGTATTTTATGTGCCGGAGCGCTTCCAGTGCAAGGAATGTTGCGTGGTTTGATAGAGACTTAAAGCGACTTTTTAAATATGGATGCCATGAGTTCTTTCGGTAGCTGTGACTATATTGCAAGGGTAAGGGAATGACGGCGGTATCGACTCGGTTCTTGGTAATTCGCTGCGCAAATTGATAGAACCTCACTGATACCGCCGTCATTCCCCTTGGCTACCCTGCAATATTAGTCGCCTGCCGCTGCAAAAATGGTTTACTAATGGGGAGGGTACTACTGCCAGCGAGTTTGGATAAAAAAGGGGATAGAAAAAGAGTTGGTGAAAAGAGAGGGACAGAAAGCAGCGAGCACCTATCAATTCGCGAAGCGAATTACTATGGTGCGAGTCGGTTTCTGTTCCTCTCTTTTCACTTCTCTGTTTTCAGCGTTTCTTTTTTACCACAACCCGCTATTGTAAAATAAAGCAAAACATGATATTCTAATCTATAACTGTGGGAAACTAGATTTCCGATAATAAGCCGCAAGGTTATGTAAATTTACAGTAAAGGATGGTTTATCATGAATATTATGTATAAGAGTACGAGAAGCAATAACGAGAAGGTAACAGCGTCACAGGCAATACTCAAAGGCCTTGCAGAGGATGGAGGGCTGTTTGTGCCAGAGGAGATACCGGCATTGGATGTAGAACTGGAGACGCTTTCTTCCATGACATATCAGGAAACAGCGTATGAGGTGATGAAACTGTTTCTCAGTGACTTTAGTGAAGAAGAACTGAAGGCATGTATTCGGGGAGCCTATGATGAAAAATTTGATACAGATTTGATTGCACCTCTTGTTAAAAAAGATGGGGCATATTATCTTGAACTCTTTCACGGAAAGACAATTGCATTTAAGGATATGGCACTTTCTATTCTGCCTTATCTGATGACGACGGCGGCAAAGAAAAATGGTGTAAAAAATGAAATCGTTATTTTGACGGCCACCTCAGGAGATACCGGAAAGGCTGCCCTTGCCGGATTTGCCGATGTGCCGGGAACGAGTATTATTGTATTTTACCCAAAGGACGGCGTCAGCCCGATACAGAAAAAGCAGATGCTGACGCAGAAGGGGAAAAATACAAATGTAGTAGGTATTATCGGAAATTTTGATGATGCGCAGACTGGTGTGAAGAAGATGTTTAACTCGAAGGAGCTGGCAGAGCGTATGGATAAGAAGGGATATCAGTTCTCCTCGGCTAATTCCATTAACATTGGCCGTCTGGTTCCTCAGATTGTCTACTATGTTTATGCGTATGGACAGCTATTAAAACAAGGTGAGATTTCCGTCGGAGAGAAGATGAATGTCGTTGTGCCGACGGGAAATTTTGGAAATATTTTGGCGGCATATTATGCAAAAAATATGGGGCTTCCGATTGATACCCTGTATTGTGCATCGAACGAAAATAAAGTGTTGTTTGATTTCTTCCAGAGTGGCAAGTATGACAGAAAGAGGGAGTTTATACTTACATCCTCCCCTTCTATGGATATTTTGATTTCAAGTAATCTTGAGCGGCTGATTTACCGAATTGCCGGAGAGGATGCGGATAAGACAAAAGCTCTGATGGAGGCGCTCGTAAAGGAAGGAAATTATGAAATTACGCCGGAAATGCAGGAAAAGCTGACCTGTTTTCAGGCGGGGTATGCGTCGGAGGGGGAGACGGCGGCTGCGATTCGAAAGGTCTATGAAGCTGCCGATTATGTGATGGATACACATACCGCAGTAGCTTCCCACGTGTATTATGAGAAAGCAGCACAGAGTGGGACAAAGACAGTAATCGCTTCCACGGCAAGCCCTTATAAATTTACAAGGAGCGTTATGGACGCCATTGACAAAGAGAAATATGACAGTATGACGGACTTTGAGCTTGTAGATGAACTGAACCGGATTTCTGGTGTTACCGTTCCAAATGCAATCGAAGAGATTCGGACGGCGCCGATTCTTCACAATACCGTTTGTGATAAGAGTGAAATGCAGGACACAGTGGAGAAAATTCTGGGCTTATAGCATGTACTTTGAAATAAAATTTCAGAGAAAAACGGAGGTGCAGAATGGAATTCCGTCCGTGTATTGACATTCATAATGGTAAGGTAAAGCAGATTGTCGGGGGAAGTCTGACAGATAAGGATAATTATGCCAAGGAAAATTTTGTTTCTGAAATGGGAGCCGGAGATTATGCTCGTTTATATAGGAAGAAAGGGCTCCGGGGCGGACACATTATTCTTTTAAATAAGAAAGAAAGTGAATATTATGCGGCAGATCTGGCGCAGGCAGAGGAGGCACTTGCTGTCTGGCCGAGGACTTTACAGGTCGGAGGAGGTATCACGGCAGAAAATGCGGCGGACTTTATCCGAAAAGGGGCGAGTCATGTAATCGTGACCTCTTATGTGTTTCAGGATGGCGAAATCCGTTTTGACCGGCTTGAAAAGCTTGTGAAGGAAATTGGAAAGGAACATTTGGTGCTTGATTTGAGCTGCCGGAAAAAGGAAAATACCTATTATATCGTGACAGACCGCTGGCAGAAGTTTACGAAACAGATGTTGGACGTCAGGCTTATGGAAAAGCTGGCAGATTATTGTGATGAATTTCTTGTGCATGCGGTGAACGTGGAAGGGACCGGAACCGGTGTTGACGCAGAACTGCTTGCTTTGCTTGCCGGACAGTGTACTGTTCCGGTAACTTATGCGGGGGGAGTCGGAACAATGGAGGATATTGAGAAAATTCGTAATATTGGAAAGGGTAAAATAAATTTTACTGTTGGAAGTGCCTTGGATTTGTTTGGTGGTTCTTTGGCATTTGATGAAATTATTAACAAATTTTGTAAAAAATATATCAATATGTAAAAATAATTACATAGAAAAAATAACGAAAAATCGCTATTTCTTTAAGGAATTGGCGATTTTTTTTGTTTTAGGGGTTGATTTTTGTAAATTATATGATACAATTATTACATAAATGTTACAAAATACAGCTTAAAAATGTTACAAAACAAAGACAAGTTGTTAAAACAATTATGTAAGGAGTTATTGAGTTATGAGTTTAAAAAAAGTAGTAGTGTTATTGCTGGCGGTCAGTATGTTAATTGGTGCTGCATCGGTTAGTACATCAGCAGAGGCTGCGAAAAAAAAGTATACAAATAGAGAGGTAAAGCTGTTAGCTTCTATTATTTTCTGTGAAGCAGGAAACCAGAGCTACGCAGGAAAGCTTGCTGTTGGGTGTGTTGTGATGAACCGGAAACGTTCTCGTTCCTTCCCAAATACAGTAGAGGGCGTTATTCGTCAGAAAGGACAGTTTGGTCCGGTTTCTTCCGGTAAGTTTAAAAGAGAATTAAAAAAGTATAAAAAGGGAGCTTATAAGAAGGGAGCAAGAAAGCAGTGCGTGAAGGCGGCAAAAGAAGCCTTGTCCGGTCAGGGATATGTTAAGACTCGCGGGAAAAAGGTGAATATGAGAAGATATCATTTCTTTAACGGACATCTGCGACGTGCCAAACTTCGTATTGGAGGACATGATTTTAAGTAAACTTCAGCCCAATTAGTTCTGAAGCTTTGCTTCAGCTCAATTAGTTCTGAAGCTTTGCTTCAGCTCAATTAGCCATGAAGCCCGGACTGTCATGTGAAATCACATGACAGTCCGGGCTTTGGCTAAGCGCCACATACAAAAAAAGAAGGTTAGTCAGCCTTTTGTGTGCAAGCACCCAACGGCTGACCAACCTTTTTTTTTGTGCATGGCTAAATAGTTATAAAAATTTTGCTTTTCTAAAGGGCGTCTTTGTGGTATGATGAAAGAAGATATGCTAAGGAGGCTTTTTTAATGTCAGAAATACAGGAAGAAATTACAGTAAAGAATTTTATAGAGAATGAAATTGATAAAGACCTTCAAGAAGGAATTTACGATAAAGTTATGACGCGTTTTCCTCCGGAACCGAACGGATATCTTCATATTGGTCATGCTAAGTCTATCATTTTGAATCAGGGGCTGGCAAAAAAATATGGTGGTACATTTAACCTACGGTTTGATGACACGAATCCCCAGAAGGAGAAGGAGGAGTTTGTCCATTCCATTTTAGCGGATGTCGAATGGATCTGCGGCGAGAAGCCGCCGGTGTATTTTGCGTCAGATTATTTTGATAAAATGTATGAATGTGCGGTAAAGCTAATTGAGAAAGGGAAAGCGTTTGTTTGTGATTTGTCGCCGGAAGAAATGAGAGAATACCGGGGTACGCTGACAGAGCCGGGAAAGAATAGCCCATACCGTGACCGTTCTGTGGAAGAAAATTTAAAGCTGTTTGAGGAGATGAAGAACGGAAAGTGCGAGGATGGTTCCCGTGTGCTTCGTGCCAAGATAGATATGGCTTCTCCGAATATTAACATGAGGGATCCGATTCTTTACCGTGTTGCTCATCTTCATCATCACAATACAGGGGATAAATGGTGTATTTACCCAATGTATGACTTTGCCCACCCGATTGAAGATGCAGTGGAGGGAATCACACACTCGATTTGTACACTTGAGTTTGAGGACCACAGACCGCTTTATGACTGGGTGGTGCGGGAATGTGAGTTTGAGATACCGCCGCGCCAGATTGAGTTTGCGAAAATGTATCTGACAAATGTGATTACCGGTAAACGATATATTAAGAAGCTGGTAGAGGACGGCATTGTGGATGGCTGGGATGATCCGCGGCTTGTCACGGTAACGGCATTGCGCCGAAGGGGATATACGGCATCTTCCATTCGGAAGTTTATGGAATTATGCGGGGTGTCTAAGTCGAACAGCTCGGTTGACTATGCTATGCTTGAGTATTGCATCCGGGAAGATTTGAAAATGACACAGCCCCGTATGATGGCAGTGTTAAATCCGATAAAATTGATTATTGACAACTACGAGGAAGGTAAGATAGAGTATCTCGATGTGCCGAATAATCAGGAAAATCCGGAGCTTGGGACGAGAAAAGTTCCATTTGCACGAGAACTTTATATTGAGCGGGAGGATTTTATGATTGAGCCTCCCAGAAAATATTTCCGTCTGTTTCCCGGCAATGAGGTCCGCTTGATGAGTGCTTATTTTGTAAAGTGCGTGGACTATAAGACCGATGAGGAGGGAAATGTAACGGAAGTGCATTGCACATATGATCCGGAGACAAAGAGTGGTTCCGGATTTACCGGACGAAAAGTAAAGGGGACGATTCACTGGGTGGCTGCGCCTACTGCTGTGACGTCAGAGGTTCGTCTTTATGAAAACATAGTAGATGAGGAAAAAGGTGTGTACAATGAGGATGGGACAGTAAATGTCAATCCAAATTCGCTGACAGTGCTGACAAATTGTTATATGGAGCCGGCATTGGCAGAGGCAAAGCCGGAAGATAAGTTCCAGTTTATGCGCACTGGATTTTTCTGTGTGGATTCAAAAGATACGACAAAGGAGCATCTGGTGTTTAACCGGATTGTATCACTGAAAAGTTCGTATCGTCCAAATAAATAGAACTGGAAACTGTAGATTTAAAAAAGAAAGGAATTTGATGATGGGAAATATTTTTGCTGGTCTTGAGAGTTTCGGGCTAAAGGGTGTTGAGGAAGTTGATGTTTTTCAGGAGAATGGAAATGAAAAGGGAGAAGCCTCTGACAAAAATGAACAGAAGAAGGAGTTTACCGAGGAGGATTTTATTTTTGAGAAGCATTATACCTGCCCGGTTTGTGATAATGAGTTTAAAAGTAAAATGGTTCGTACCGGAAAAGTACGTCTGATTGGAGCAGATTCGGATTTGCGTCCGCGTTATCAGGGAGTCGACTCTCTGAAATATGATGCTATTTTATGTCCGAAATGTGGTTATGCAGCATTGAACCGGTATTTCAATTTTGTTATGGCTGGTCAGGCGAAAAGCATCAAAGACAAGATTTCTACTAATTTTAAATATCAGCCGGAAGAAGGCAAGATATACACGTATGATGACGCCATTGCCAGACATAAAATGGCACTGCTGAATACGGTAGTAAAGAGCGGAAAGAACAGCGAACGCGCTTATACCTGCCTGAAGCTGGCGTGGCTGTGCCGTGGTAAGCGGGAACTGCTTATGCAGGGCGAGCATACCAAGGAAGAACTTACAGATTTGACGTCAGAGGAAAAAGAATTGTTAGTAAATGCCTTTGAGGGATTTGAGGTTGCTTTCGGTAAGGAAGATTTTCCGATGTGCGGTATGGACCAGTACACGATGATGTATCTGCTGGCAGAGATGGCAAGACGAATCGGACGTGTGGATGAGGCAAAGCGTTATGTGTCTAAGGTACTGGTAGCACGGGATGCACAGCAGAGAATTAAAGATAAAGCGTTTGACTTGAAAGAGAAATTGCAAGGCAAATAGAGTGCGGCTGAAAAGCGCGCACTCTTGAAGAACGGCAGAGCCGTTCTTGCTTATTTGGAGCCACTGTCATCCGGCAGTATTCCGTTTACTTTTGTCATAGCCCGCGGCAGGGCGTCCTTTGAGGTTTTCCATGGGGCGTCTGTGTTGCGGTAGTCAAATTTGTCGATGAACCACGAAACCTCATCCTGCATCCGCTTAAAGTTATCAAGAAAGATTTTATTCAAGTCCGTGGTAAAATCCTTCAGAGTCTGTCCGCTCAAATAGCGTGGAGCCATTTCAAATAGCAGTCCATAATGTTCTAAGCAGAATCCTCTGCAGTTTTTAAATTTCTTTCGGAACTCCATATCTTTTTCGTACAGATGCAGAGTAGTAACCAGATAGCGCTCAAAGGTGTTTTTGATGCGCTCGCAGATAAAGCAGGAATGAGATGTTTTCTCTGTATATTCGTACAGGGCGGAACCCGTTTTTTTGGAAAACAGTCCGCTAGAGGAAGAACGCCCTTTTTTCTGTAGTTTCTCGATTTCTTTTATTATATGCTGCATATGAGTATTTAAAATCAGAGCAAGTCCGAGTCGGTTTTCAAAATCATACATCATCTGCATGTGTTCTTTGCAGAATCCGACTTTGTCCGTTGTCAGCCGGATATCGTCCTCCATGTAGCTTGGACCCATGGCAAAGGCAACATTGTCATCTGCCAGTTTTTTCTTCATCGCGCAGATGGGACATTCGCAGGGAATATCAAATATATCGTTGACGGGTATATCATACAGAATTTCTTTCATAGACAGCCTCCATTTATATTAAGTATTATTTTGATATCATTATCTTTATCATAGCATAAGAGATAAAAAATTGAAACAAGTTAAAAATTTAAGAAAAAGAGAGAATAAATGAGTAATAATGAGAATATATTATAAAATACTAGGATATTGAAAAAGAAGAGACTTTGCATTTCTATTCATTATTGCATATTATAGAGCCAATGGGTTAGCACTCAATATCAAGGAGTGCTAACAAACAAAAAAAGAAATGGAGGAATATATCATGAAGTTAGTACCATTAGGTGACAGAGTTGTATTAAAGCAGTTAGATGCAGAAGAAACTACGAAGTCCGGTATTATATTGCCGGGACAGGCGCAGGAAAAACCACAGCAGGCAGAAATTGTTGCGGTAGGACCGGGTGGAATGGTAGACGGAAAAGAAGTAAAAATGGAAGTAAAAGCCGGCGATAAAGTAATTTATTCTAAATATGCTGGTACGGATGTTAAATTAGAAGATGAAGAATATGTAATTGTAAAGCAAAGTGATATTTTAGCAATTGTAGAGTAAGCATTAGGAGGGAAATGAGACATGGCAAAGGAAATTAAGTTTGGCGCAGATGCCAGAGCTGCATTGGAAGCAGGCGTAAACAAATTATCGGACACTGTCCGCATTACATTAGGACCAAAAGGAAGAAACGTTGTTTTAGATAAATCATTCGGTGCACCGCTGATTACAAATGACGGTGTGACGATTGCAAAGGAAGTAGAGTTAGAGGATCCGTTTGAGAATATGGGCGTTCAGCTTGTAAAAGAAGTGGCAACAAAAACAAATGATGTTGCCGGAGACGGTACGACAACTGCTACCGTACTTGCACAGGCAATGATAAATGAAGGGATGAAAAACCTTGCTGCCGGTGCGAACCCGATTATTCTCCGCAAAGGTATGAAAAAGGCAACAGAGACAGCAGTGGATTCCATTCAGAAGATGAGCTCTAAATTGACCGGTAAGGAGCAGATTGCCAAGGTTGCCGCTATTTCCGCAGGAGATGAAAAGGTTGGCGATATGGTTGCTGATGCGATGGAAAAGGTTTCCGGTGATGGCGTCATTACCATTGAGGAGTCAAAGACAATGAAAACCGAGCTGGATATGGTAGAAGGTATGCAGTTTGACCGTGGTTATGTGTCTGCATATATGGCTACGAACATGGATAAAATGGAGGCAGAGCTGGATACACCATATATTCTGATTACAGATAAGAAGATTTCTAACATACAGGAGATTCTTCCACTGTTAGAGCAGGTTATGCAGGCGAGTGCAAGACTTCTCATTATTGCTGAGGATGTTGAAGGTGAGGCACTCAGTACATTGGTTATCAACAAGCTTCGCGGTACATTCAATGTTGTTGCTGTAAAAGCACCGGGTTATGGTGACAGAAGAAAGGAAATGTTGAAAGACATTGCCATTCTGACCGGCGGCGAAGTGATTTCTGAAGAATTAGGATATGACTTAAAAGAGGTAACAATGGACCAGCTTGGACGTGCGAAGTCCGTTAAGGTTCAGAAGGAAAATACAATAATCGTAGACGGTGAAGGTGATAAATCTGAAATCGAAGCACGTATTGCTCAGATTAAGACTCAGATTGACGAGACAACGTCTGATTTTGACCGTGAAAAATTACAGGAGAGACTTGCTAAGCTGGCAGGTGGTGTTGCAGTTATCCGCGTAGGTGCTGCAACAGAGACGGAAATGCAGGAGGCAAAACTCCGCATGGAGGATGCTCTGGCTGCTACGAGAGCTGCAGTAGAGGAAGGAATTATTTCCGGTGGTGGTTCTGCTTATATCCATGCAAGCAAGGATGTTGCCAAGATGGCTGCTGAGCTTGAAGGAGACGAGAGGACAGGTGCTAACATTATATTGAAGGCACTGGAGGCTCCGCTTCGCAGAATTGCGGAGAACGCAGGTTTAGAAGGCTCTGTCATCATTGATAAGGTTCGTGCCGGTGAGCCGGGACTGGGATTTGACGCATTGACAGAGGAATATGTAAATATGGTAGATTCCGGTATTCTGGATCCTGCCAAGGTAACAAGAAGTGCATTACAGAATGCGACAAGTGTTGCTTCTACCTTATTGACAACCGAGTCAGTAGTTGCTAATATTAAAGATGAAACACCTGCTATGCCGGCCGGTGGCGCAGGCATGGGAGGAATGATGTAACCACCTGATGAAAAAACGCAGTTTTTTCATCTGCACCGTACCGTATGGTACGGTGCAGGAAAATCGCTTCAAAGAGAATATGAAGCACCCCGATAGGGGTGGTTCATATTCTCGTGCGATTTTTCAGGTGGTTATGAGCACGAACCGAAGGGGAGTGCGAATAACAGGTGGTTATGAGCACAACTACGAAAACAGATAGGAGAGTTCTTAATGGAACAATCATACGCAGAAGCAAATGCGAAAAAGAAAACGACAGCAGCTACCGTTGCACTAAAAATTATTTTAGTCCTTATTGTTATCATAATCTTTATGGCTTCATTTTTGAGCCGGTTTGTACTGTTAGCCGGCGTGGCAGCAGGAGTTGCCCTCATCTGGTATTGGCCAAGATTTAAGGTAGAATGGGAATATGTTTATTGCGACGGACAGCTTGATTTTGATATGATACAGGGCGGAGAAAAGCGCAAGCATATATTGCGGCTGGAGATTGAGGACGCCGATGTCATCGCTCCATGGGACTCGCCAAAGATGGATGGATACCGGCATCTTCCGGTCAAAGACTATTCTTCCCTCAGACAGGAAGCGAATGTGTACGCGCTGGCAACCAGAATGGAAGGACAGGAGGAAAAGGTTGTCATCAAGTTTGAGCCGACTGACCGGATGCTTGACATGATGTACACGAAATGTCCGAATATTGTAGAAAAGAAATAGTTAAAATAATAGACAGAAAAAATATATTATTAAAAATCTTCCCTTTATAATCTTTAGAGTGAAAACAGTTAAACAGTTTGTTTTGCAATTTGTTTGTGGGTTATTCAGGGGAGATTTTGTGATTTTTAATATACAAAATTTCCTGTTTGGAAATCCTCTGTCTGTGTGGTATAATGAATATCAATATGTAAAACAGGAGATGAAAGAATTGGAAAAAAGACTGGCGATTACTCTTATTTTTATACTTTTTATGGGAATTGTTTTTCCATATATGCCTTCTGTGGCAGAGGAAACAGGGGCAGAGCGTATTACGATGACAGAGCTTTACAATAAAAGGGCTTCACTGATGGCAGAACAGGGAATGACTGTGACGATTTCATCTGCTGAAGAGATGGATATGTGGTCTAAATACTCAAATAGTAGAACGGCAAAAAATCCCAGTCTGTCAGGGGTAACAGTAGAGCTTTTGCAGGATATAAGATATTCTCCATATACATTTTCTTATAATGAAATGTCTGGACGGTTTGGCATTTATTCTTATGGGGAGTTAAAGGCGGCTTACGATGTAGAACGGGGGGTGTTCCGTTCTGATTTTTCGTCTGATGATGAGATAAATTTACCTAAAGATTGGAAGTTTTGGGATCCGATTACCCAATTTGACGGAACCTTTGATGGAAATGGTCATTATATTGCCGGTTTACAGCAGAATGATGATGCTAGCTATTTTAAGACAGGGATGCTTTTTATTAAGCTGGGTGGTTGTGTGAAAAATCTGAAGCTGTCACAGTGTTATCTTAGTGGGCTACAAGACTACATAGGTGGCTATGGGGGTGCAATCTGTGGTGTTTTACATGGCACAATAGAAAATTGCCATACTTCTGATATGTATATCAGTAGTAATAATTATATGGGTATAATTGGCGGATTAGTGGGAGTAATACAGGACGGAGGTATGGTAACAGTTTGTTCAGCAGAAACGTATATGCATGGTAACGGTGGGGATGTGGAGACCAATGGAGGTGCGATGGGCGGACTGGTGGGAGAAATATATAATGGGGGTACGGTAACGGATTGTTCGGCAGAAACACATATGTATGGTACAAGAGCATGTGGGATGGGTGGACTGGTTGGAATAATATATACAGATCTGGATACGAATACAGATAGCGGTATTGAAATAAAAAGGAATTATGTATCAGGATTGATTCATAGTAATCCTAGTTTAGTTGAGTGTACGGGCGGGATAATTGGGAAAATCGCAGTTTCGAATTCCGCTTACAAGGGAGTGCATGAAGAAATAGAAGACTGTGTAAGTGAGATGGATATACAGTGGCAGCGGTGGGATTCGCTTGTGGAGGAAGATTATAGGTATAGGGGGGGATATAATGGTGGGATTGTTGGGTATTGTGAATCGGGAGACTGGTCTATTCTAAACTGCGAGAACCGGGGGACACTATCAGGAGGAGTTTGGTTAGGGGGGATTGCGGGAAAGGTAGACAGTATGTTTATTAACCAGTGCAGAAATGCGGGAAATATAAGAGGAAACTGTACTATAGGCGGTATTGTGGGGGAGTCATCGAACCTTGTGGCAATTGCAAATACAGAAAACATGGGAGACGTCACATGGGAAATAAAGAAAGGGTATAAAAATACTGGAAGAGCATATCTTGGGGGAATGGTAGGAAATAGTGAGGGGAAACTGAAGGTTTCCAATAGCTTTGTTGATGGGAATGTTACGGTCAATGCAGATAAGATAAATGATGTAATGGCGGGAGGCATTATAGGCTATTTTTGTAATTTTGAGGATGATTCGATTTCAAATAATCTCTGTGCTTATATGACGGTTGACGGGGAGAACGGTAACATTCTTTGCGGCTCTGCAAACATAGATGATCCTTTAAAATTGGTGGATGTCTATTATCCGGGAGAGAATGTGGATTCACAGTGTGAGAGTTTAAATGAGTGGGTAAGGACAAAATGTGAAGGAGAGTATAATTATGCTTATATAGACGGGAAGGAAACTTTCCCCTATGTGAAATGGATTTTGAAACAGGGAGTTCCGAGACTACAGTTAGAGTATCTCACCAAACCGGAAAAGCCGGATCCGATTGTATTGCCTGAGCTGACGCCGCCTCCAACGGTAACTCCAAAGCCTGCAACTCCGACTCCAACGATAACTCCAAAGCCGACCGTACCTGCAACGCTGGCGCCAACACAAACATCGACTGCGCCGGATTCGACACGGACGCCGCTGCCAATAACAGAGACAAAAAAGCCGGCGCCATCCGCCATACCGGCTGTGACGGGAATTAAAATAAAGGTAACGAGAGACGCCGCCCTGACCATTCAATGGAAACCGACGGCAGGAGTGTCCGGCTATTCGGTTTATCGCTCAAACAAGAAAAAATCAGGATACCGGGAGATTTCAAGCGTACCGTCCGGAAAACAAAAATGGCGGGACAGGTCAGTGAAAGAGAAGCATACCTATTATTATCGTGTGGCTGCCTATCGGATAGTTCAGGGAAGGAAAGTGTACGGAGTCAATTCTAATCCTCAGAAAATCAAAGTGAAGCTGCGGGCTCCGGTAATTTCACTTAAAAAGAAAAAAAGCGGGAGCGGGCAGCGGTATATACAGATAAAGATAAGAAAGAAACGGGTTTCACAGGTGGAACTGTGGGTTAAAAAGGGAAAGAAGCCATTCCGGCGGATGAAGCTGCATGGAGTGGCGAAAAAGAAGAAAACGAATACAATTAACCTGCGGTATAAACCGGAGGGTAAGAAGCTGCATGTTCGAGCCAGAATCATTCAAAAAAAGAAGAAAAAGCGGTATAAGAGTTACTATTCAAAAACGAAAAGGATTCGGATATAATGAAAGAAAAGGAACTGCAAAAGGGAGCGATAGTGAGGGAGCGCTACCGGATTGAGAAAATTCTAGGACAGGGTGGTTTCAGCATTACATATCTTGCCACAGATGAGCGGATGAATGTTCCTGTCGCATTAAAGCAGTATGATATGTCTAAATTACTGACTGGGGATGAGGCGAAAAGGGAAGCACAGCTCGCTGCCTGTTTTTATGATTTGGAAGGAATCGCGGCAGCGAGAGATTATTTTGAAGAACAGGGAATCTTTTTTATCGTCATGGAATATGTAGACGGAATCAATATTACGGATTTTGTGAAACATCATGGCAGTATGAACGGACAGGATGTTTTAGAAAAGATGAGACCGATTCTGCATAGTCTGAGCCGGATTCATGAAAAGGGCGTAATTCACCGGGATATTAGTGGAGATAATCTGATTTTATCAGCAGATGGAAAATTGAAACTGATTGATTTTGGTGCCGCCAGACAGCGGATTCAAGATGATGAAAAGCCATATACCCTGATTTATAAGAGGGGCTTTGCGCCTATCGAACAGTGCCAGAGCCACGGTGTTCAGGGACCGTGGACGGATGTGTATGCAGTCTGCGCTACGATGTATTTTATGCTGACTGGTATTATTCCGGATGATGCGGTTGACCGTATGATACACGACCGTGTGCGCCCGCTGGAGGATTTTGTGGGAATCGGACTTAATCGGGAGGAAGCCGCTGCTATTATGAAGGGAATGGCGGTAGAAGTAAAGAAACGGTATTCTTCAGTGCGTGATTTGTATTCTGATTTGTATGGTGAGAAGCTGGTTCAGAGTGAGATTTCAACAGAAGCAAACTGGACGTATCGGGAAGATAGAAAAAACAGAAAACAGAATACAACCTATCTTGCCAGACAGGTAGAACGGTTTTATAGAAAGAAATATATAAAAAAGAAATATCTGATAGCGGTGATTCTGGTATTATTATTGATAGTGACTGGTTTTATGTTTTGGAGAAATACTTCGGCGGGCAACCAGACAGAACGAATAGCCAGAGCTACCGGGCAGCCGGTGAAACCGAAGAAGCCGGAGAAGTCTGAGAAGCCAAGTCAGGTAAAGGTAGGAGAATATACCGGAAAAAACCAAAAGGACATACAGAAGGAGCTGAAATTCTATCAGAAAAAGGGAATGAGGCTTCAGATTATTAAAAAGTATAGCAGGAAGAAGAAGGGCAGAGTGCTCTCACAGAAGCCTTCCTCAGGCAGTGTTTATACTTCATGGAAGGAGGTAACGCTGACACTGATTGTCAGCAGAGGGGAAAAGCCGGAAAGAACACCAGAGCCTACGCCTAAGAAAACTTCGAAACCAAAACAGGAGAAGGGAAAAAGCGAAAAAGGGAGCGTGACATTTCATGGAAATCTGGATGAACTCTGATAGCAAACTGATTTGGCCGGAATGTTGACGCTTTAGTAGAATGGAGAAATGATGGAGAATTCAAGTTATTATACGTTTGAACATTTTTTACTGGAGAAATGGGGAAAGCCGGGAGAGGGAGATACCGAAGAAAAAAGGCGGGAAAAAGCGTTTCAGCGATTCTCACATGCAGTCAGAAATAAACATATTGCTTCAAAACAGACCATGCGGAAATGGTTTTCACTAAATGGTTGTTCACTGCCTTCCAGAGAGCATATTTTGCGTCTTGGGCTGGAACTGGGTATGTCGGTGAAAGAAACGGAAGAATACCTGACTTATGGGATTTCTGAGCCTCAGCTTCAGGTCAACGACTATATGGAGTTTGCGGCGATGTACTGTCTTGAGCACAAGCTGGGATATTTGGAGTACGAATCAATCATAGAATTTTATGAGCTGGAAACGGAGAACGATACAGAAATTCGCCAGACAAACCATACGGAACGGATGCTGAATCTGTATCAAGAGGTAAAGGACTATGAGAAGAAAGCTTTTATGATATGGATGTGCCAGAATTCAGAGTTATTTAAGGGTTATAGTAAGACAACCTATGACTGCTTTTGTTCGCTGGTGGAGGAGTGTCTTTTGTCCTTCCGTGAACAGAATAAGAATGCGTTAGAGAATACTCTGTTAAAAACAGATTTTTCCGAATGGGCGGCTGCGCAGGAGATTCCGGAGGAGGACAGGCTTCAGGCGATTCCCCGCTACGTTAAGAACCGGAAACGAGGGAAGCGTCATACGCTGTCAAAGGAGCTTCAGCGGGAAATACGGGAGGACTACCTGTTTGCTTATTCTTCGCAGGACCGTCTCTGCGATTTGCTTATCGTTTTGTGGGAGGAGCGGATACCAAAAAAGATCGATATGCAGGAAATCCGTCTGACAAACCGGAAATATATTTCAGAGCTTCTTTCGATATCACTTCAGAAAAAAAGGCAAATGGAGATGAAACGGGAGTTGATCCGTCTAAAAAAGCGTGAGGAGGCTGGAGAAGTGGTGTCAGAGGAGCGAAAAATGCTGCGCCGGGCGTTGACAATGCAGACTCAGCGGGTACGGATGATTACCCGTTCTGATTTACTTTTGCTGACTCAGTATGTAGCCGGTGAGCGTTACAACGAGGAAATAAACGAACAGGCAAAGGAGTTTGACAGGGAGGAGGCAAAGGAGTACTTTATCTATTTTGCCAACACGATTTTGTCAAGCTGTAAAATGAGGCTGCTGGATGAACGGTACCGTCTAGATAATGAGTTGTTGTCCTGCTTCAGAGAGGACGAGATGATTCTTCTCTCGAAATTATTGCAGGGGGATTTTTGACAGGGGATTTGAGTGGCAAAATTGAATCGTGGGACTGGAAAACATCTGTTAGTGTGACAGGTGTTTTTTTGATGGAAAATGTTGAAACTTGTTCTGTCTTGCGGGTGGTATAGTGAGTGAAAGGCGGTGGCAATTTCCAGCAAGGAAAGGAAGCGGAAAAGACTATTTTGTAGATGCATGGGGAAATGTGTTGATATATTTTTCGAGATGGACGTATTGTGTCCATGCTGTCTGATAAAATTATGATATAAAACAGAGAAGGGTAGAATGTTATATTATTAGGGGTAATGAGTCTTGAAGGAAGTAAGCAAAGTTACACGGGTGCTTAGCATTTACAATAAACTGGTCGGAGGGGAAATTGTAAATAAAGTATTTGAGGCGAATCGATTTGGTGTGAGTGAGAAATCAATTCAACGGGATATTGACGAGATTCGAACATATTTATCGCAATCAATTGTTGATGGATATGGAATAGTTGGCGAAGTAGTTTATGATCAAGCGAAAAAGGGATATCGCCTGAAGCAGATTGTTTGAGGGGGAGTGCCTTTTTTGTGAGGCAATCACTAAGTATGGTTTCATACAAAAAGATGTAAATTGTTTGTTTTTGCCATTGTGAGGTGGTGACAATAGTGAGTATAGTAATTGGTTCATTTAATATTAGGGATTTGAATTTTTCGAATGAAAGTAAAGATGGAGAAACACAAAAAAGAGATTTTCCACTTATAGCAGATATGATAATTAAAGAAGGGTTTGATGTAGTTGCTATTCAAGAAGTAAATGCTCCCATGGCTTTGGAGAGAATAGTATTTTATTTAAATAAAAAGAAAAACCTTTTACATGAATGGGAATGCGACGCAAGTGGTAAAGCTGCAACTACCAATAATGATCCGGAAGGTTATGGATTTATTTGGAATAAAAAAAGAATTAGACTAATGGATATTTCAAGGAAAAATAATCCTACTTTTTATAATTGTGCTGGGGGAAAGAATGTCATCCGACCTCCATATTATGGCAGATTTACAACAAGAGGTTTGCCTGGCGGTTCTAATTGTGAGATTAGGCTGGTCAATACGCATATTCATGATGCTAGTAGAGAACTTGAGCGTATTGCAGAATTCGACGTTTTGGTCAAGCAGGTTTTGCCAAGGATATGTGATCATAATGAATTGCCAGTATTTAATGAGATGATGCCAGCATATACATTTTTACTTGGTGATTACAATCTTAGGCTTGATAAGGGCGAGAGAGCCGATGTAAGAATAGAAAGTATCACACCAACCTTATATACAAACAAAAAGCGATATTATAAAACAGTACAAGAGGAGAAAACTTCCTTAAAAACGATTAAGATGATTGATCAAGATGCCGACTTGCGAGATTGTTATAAAAGCAATTATGATCATTTCACATATGAGTTTGACTTGATTAGAAAACTAAAGCTACATGAAGAACGTGTTGAGGCTCTGGGGAAGTATTTTGGAAAAGAAAAGTCGGCACAAGAAATTCTGCAGTTATATAGGGAAAAAGTTTCTGACCATGTGCCAATAAAAATGACTGTGGACTTAAAATAAAAATGAAAGGATAAGCTAAGGATGCATAACGAGGTACTCGGGATTGATAAACATACTGAAATGGAAAAACGACAGGCTGCTTACGCATTGAATATGTGTACTGTTTCGGTTTCTCAAATTGTGGATTATAACGATGCCTATATTATGGAACAGGAATATGAAGCGATTTTGAATAATTTGAATCTTAAACAGATGCCCAAAGACGAGGCACTACTAAGAATATTGTCTGAAATCATGAATACAATTACATTTTTCCGTATTCAGGATATTAGAAAAAAACAAATAGAAAAGAAATATGAATCACGTATGAAGAATGCAATCTGGTCGGCTGTGCCAAGTCTAAATGTAGTAGTTTCGGGGAACCCCGTAGCAATTGCATTGGCATTAGTTACACAAATAGGCTCAGGATATATGAATTATAGAAAAGAAAAAGCTAGTGCTGGAACCGATAAAGAAGATGCTGAAATAGAACTGGAAATTACTGCAATTGAGCAATTGAATTCATTAAAAAGAGAACTTTTTACTACAGCTTGGAGATTGGCAGATGAATATGATTTCGAGGATGAATGGAGACTGACAGAAAAACAAATAAAACAATATAATGATATTTTGATTGATTATGATGAATTAAGAAAATATGAACGGTTAGATGCAATGAAAGAGAATTTTTCTGCATATCCTCCATTTTGGTATTATATTGGAAATGCAGCCAACAATATTGCCAAAAGCCACGAACTTGAGTTGAGTGTTGAGACCAGGCAGAAGTATAAAGAAATTGCATTAGCTCATTTTGAAAAGTATGAGGAAGTGAGTGAGAACAGTATTCTTCGTCAGGATCAATTAAATTCATCATGTGCTTTGGAGCATGTTGAATTATTGCTAGAAGACAATAATTTTGACAGAGATAAGGTGGTAAAACTAATTACTAAAGCTGCAAAAATGTCTGGCAATGCATTTGATGTTCTGCAGGTATGCTCAATTGCATTTTTGAAAATAAATGAATTAGAAGGTGCAAGTAGAATTCTGAGAATTCTTGTAAATGAAGATTATAACAAAACTGTAAATGCTCAATTATTAAGTGGAATATATGTAAGAGAAAAAAATAAAATTGATTATGATATTCTTACAACTAGAGTTGCACCTCAATATCTTTATCCTCTGCCTTTGCAAGGAGAGGATGAAGCTGTTTTAGAAGCAAAATTTGAACAACAACAAAAGAAGGTACTAAAAGGGAAATATAAAAAAGTCCTTGAGAAGACTATTGATAAGTATTCAATGGAATTGTATAGAGAGATTTCTATTTTTGACTTAGATGAAGAATATTCCGATGATTTTTTTGAAAATAGTAAAAGGGCTAAGAAAACCCGTATTATGTCGGCAAAGAGAATGTTTCTAGATGATTCCAAGCGCGATTATTATCTTGAAAGAATGAGTTCAATTAATCTTCCGACAGAATATGTTGATATATTAGAGAATATGTTTGGGGCATTATTTAAAACATCAATTTATTCAGATCCTGTTCTTCAAGGAGAGGCTTTAGATAGGACAAGCAATGCGATTGTTACTTATCGAGATGCTATTAATTCAATTCAGGAAGATATTAAGAACCAATCATTTTCATTGAAAGATTACGAAAGGATTCAGAGGGTGGGTATATATCATTTTGTGAAAGATGCATTTAACATGTTATATCATCAGACGTGTAAAATGATTGACGGTGCTGTAATGAACGATTTATTATCAATGGAAGGTGATTTGTTATCTTACTGTGATAGAGTAGGGATTGCAATGCCAGAAATTTCCTTGGGTGGAGAGTGCAGTAATAAAGATTTTGATGAACCGAAGGAATTGTTTGATGTGAGTATGTTTGGAGCCAAGGCAATATCTGTTAAGCGTGATTTGGACTATATTAACAATATGCTCGCTTTTATTGAGAATAAGATGAATGATGCAAATGCAGGAGAAAACTTGGTTATTTTATACAGAGGTAATGTAGAATTTGAGCGATATTTCAATGATGTAGCATTTGAAAAATATCCTTCACTCAAGTCAAATTCATTAATGATAATAAAAAGTAATGGAAAGACAAGGACTGACTTAATCTATACAACGGAAGGTATTGTTTATGTTCAGAAGGGCAAGGTTAAGAAGAAAACACCATATGCAGATGTTATATATGCACAAGATAATTTGGTGTTATTCGGAACAAAGTATAAGAACGACTCAATCAACATTGCAGTTTTATATGACATTGTAAAGGGAATTGACAAGAAGTTTATCAACGTCAACGATTTAGAACAGAAAATTGAGTATGTAGGAAAAATTGATGCTAAATCATTAAATGAATGGTTTAAGAGTCGCCCAGATGCTATGGATGATAGTGTAACAAGGGTTTATGCTTGGCCAAATAAGGAATTATTTAATGGATTAGGCTATTGCTTGCAGGAAGATTTAGACAGTGAAAGGTATTTGCTTCAGTTTTATTATGATAATGAATCAAATGATATTATTGGATTACGAATTGTAGAGTTTGATGCAATTGATGAATCATTAAAGTCTAAACTGAACGGTGCAGGTGGTGTAATTCAATTGGAAAAAGGGGGGTGATCGTATGGGAATAGGTGCAATGATAGTATCATTGGTAGTTGCTGGGCTGATTGTTACAACTGTAATTACAATTGTTTACTTGACTGCTAAAAAACTTAAAGAATTAATTCAAAAAAGAAAAGAAAAGAATAGAAAATCCAAGGTTGCATTTGGAGAAACGAGAAAAATTGTAAAAGAAAATGCTAGGGAAATTCTAAAGAATGCGCCGTCAATGACGATGGATGATCTTGAGAGAACATGTGAAGAGACTCCATATTTTGTTGTTGACTATGACTCTGAAACCGATGAGGTGTCGGATTATGCAACAATAAAAACTGACAGCACTGACGAAAAGATTGAAAGTATTATGAACCAGAATGATGGTATTATTTTATTTGATTAGGAGGAAAAAATGGTAAGAGAAATATTAATTGGAACAGGTGGAGTAATTATTGTTGCGGCTATTATTGCGGCGATAAAATATAAGATGGCTCATCAAGATGATGGTGAAATTGAAAGAATTTTTGTTGATGAGTTGAATATGGGTGAAATTAAGAAATGGTTTGTTGATAAGATGACTAATGATTCGATGATAGGTATTGTTTTTCTTCCTACAAAAGAGAATGTTAATAAGTGGAAAGTAAAAATGCCTGAGCAAAACAATGTTTTAATTCAACTTATTTATAGTAAAGCTAATGACAAGATGATTTCATACAGAGAAGTAGGATATGCTGAAATTAGTGAAAAGGTAAAGAATCTTTTGGATATGAATGGCGGAACTATAGTAATCGAAAAATAAGTGATAATGGAGGTGCGATATGCTTGGGTGGTTATTACTTGGAGCATTGTTCACAGCAGCGGTAATTATAATATGTGTTTCATATTTAGATAAAAAAACGGCAATGAATAAGCTTAGAGAGAAGAGTATCCATAAAGGCGTAGTGAGGGATATTTTTCAATCAGGAAATGTTACACATATAAAACTTGACGCTATAGATACAGATGGTAATGAGAAAGAAGTTGAGTTTGAGGCAGATGCTTACAACTCCTATGAAATTAGAAAAGGAATGACAATAGTAGCATAAAGGAGAAAAACGAAATGTCTGAAAGTTTATCTAAATTGTCAAAAGCTGTAGAGGCATTTACAGATGTATTGACAGAAGGTATAGATTCAAAGAAGAATATTGGAATATATAAATACGAGGATTTTATTAAGTTTTTTAGAGAAAACAGAAAAGAGTATTCTATTATCAAAAAATGTACTATTTCTGTGACAAATGTTAATGAATTTGATGGAGTTAGGTTTCCAGAGAAAAAATTTCTTATTAGAATTGTTTTATTGGATAAAAATAATAGTCCCATTTCAATTAATGGTAAAGACGATGAAATCTTGGGAAATATAACAATTGCTAACTCGATTGACAATAAATTAGTAGAATTTATGGGTAAAAGAACAGAGAAGACTGTTGTCTGGAAGGGAGAAAAATAGATGTTGCCATTAATACCAATTATAGCCTTGATAGGTCCTGCTCTAGCTATGGGAGCGGTAGTATATTTAGCGGTAAAACTTACTATTTCTTTTTTAAAAAAATATAAACAAAAGAAAAATTCAAAGATAATGGCTGCTTATGTTGGGGACTTGATGAAAAATGCTCCAACGATGTCTTTAGACGGTTTGGATGATGAGGATGTTGTTCTTGCTGAGTATGATGAAGACGAGGATGAATTAGTCCAGGATATTAGTATTTCGAGAGATACTGATGAAAAGGTATCCGGAATAATCAAAAATAATGGTGGAATCGTGGTGTTTGAATAATGTTAGTTTATTTATACTTTTCAAAAAATAAAATATCCCAAATAAATAATCTTGATTATGTGAAAGAAAATGTTGCAAAGAGTATAACGAAAGCTTTTAATATGTCTGCAACTATTAAGCGCTCTGATATAAGTGTACGATGTGGCAAAATATCAAAGGGTATTGATGTGTTTTTAGTAATAGATTCGAATCCATTTGCTGGAAATAGTGAAACTGCGATTGCAATGACTAAAATAAAGGAGTTAATTAAGACTATTATTCAGACGGATCAATCTAGTCAGCTCGAATATAAAATTACATATAAGATTGAGAAAAACCATTCACCTATGGGGATAGAATATATGGGAGGTGGTGTTTTGCAAGGTAATGAGTCTGTTCACCAATTCGATAATGATGAAGAGGTGTCTGAACTTGATTATGCAAGTAGAGCTCAAGCATATGTCCCAGTAGCCCCAGCATATTCTTTTGATAGAGTAATTCTTCCCGAAGATGTTCTAGAAAAAATTGACTCTGCAATTAATATCCTTAGATATGAAAGAAGAGTTTTTCAAGAGTGGGGATTGTATGAAATCCAACCGAACCCATCCTCATCATTAAGTTTTTATGGACCATCTGGAACTGGAAAAACTATGGCGGCCGAAGCTATAGCAGATAAACTTAGAAAGAAAATACTTAAAGTGAGTTATGCTGACGTTGAAAGTAAGTACCATGGCGAGGGACCTAAAATGGTTAAAGCTATTTTTTGGGCAGCAGAAAAAGAAGATGCGGTTTTGTTTTTTGATGAGGCGGATTCTTTGCTGTCAAAAAGATTAACTAATGTTTCGCAAGGATCTGAACAAGCAATTAATTCGATGAGAAGTCAACTATTGATTTGCCTAGAGGAATTTAAGGGTATCGTGATTTTTGCTACTAATTTGGTTGTGAACTATGATAATGCATTCTTAACACGTTTGATTAGTGTTGAATTTAAATATCCGGATGCACCAACTAGAAAAAGAATATGGGATGTTCACGTTAAGTCTTCTGCAAATAAAAAATTAAATATACCATTGGCAGATGATGTTGATACTGAAGAATTGGCGGGAAAATACGACTTTGCAGGGCGAGAAATCAGAAATGCTGTTATCTCAGCCTGTGTTAATGTTGCTATGAATGAACGTGAAATTGTAAAACAAGAAGATTTTATAAAAGCCTGCGATAAAATTGTTGAAGAAAAAGCGGGGGTTGCTAGTGCTAGTGATCATACAACAATGAGTGAAAAAGAGAAGGAAGCTCTTAAGCAAGCGTTAATTTCAAAGATAAAAGAAGGAGGTATTACTAATGTTTCTACGACCACTGAGTAATGATCAAAAAGAGTTGTTTTTGAATTTGGCTTTAGCCGCAGCATCGGCAAATAATCTAATTGAAGATTCTGAGAGACTTTTGCTTGTTGCATATGCAGATGAAATGTCTATTGATGTTAATAAGGCATCAATGATGCAGATGGATGAAATATGCAGAAAATTAAAACAAATTTCTAATTCAAAAGAGTTAAATCAGATAGCTTTTGAGATTGTTGGCATGATGATGATCGACAATGAATATGACAAAGAGGAGAAAACATTTATTTTGAAGATGGCTGAAATTTTTGAAATTCCACAAAGTCGAATAGATAAAATGTTTAGTTGTGCTAATGAGTATTCGGCGTTGATAAAGAAAATTAATGTTTTAATGTATGAGTAATCAGATTTAATTCAAGATTGAAGGTGCGAAGAAATTCGCGCCTTTTGTATTTATGGACTTTGGGCTGTTGACTACGAGCGAGTTTCTCAAAAAAGAAACGAAGCCGTAGGAAACAAAAAACTACCTGCTATGTGGGTGGAAGATAAGGCGCTATACAAAAAAATACCTTTCCAGTTTATCTCACACGAAATGGATGTGTAAATACTGATGACGAAGAAAATCTGGGAAAGATATTGTTGTATGAGTCTTTATTATGTATAGGTTATTGTTGGAGAAGATGGAATTTTAAAATTCTTATAAAGTGTGAAAGATAACCACAATATATAAATTAGGAATAAGCTAGAGAAGTAAAAAATACCATATTAGCCTTGATATATCACATGTTATGCTATATAATACAATTAAAAGAGGCATAATGCGCCAAAAACAGCGCAAAACGAAGCTTGACACAGCAGTCTTTTGTTGTTATATTTAACCTATCAGAAGCTTCTAAATTCAATTGAGTCCTAAAAACTCGAATCATTCATTTTGGGAAAAATCGGTAAGCAGTCGAGAAAAATTCCAGTGAGAGAAGAAAAAACTGACAGGCAGCAATGAAAGACAGAGTGTATTTCTATCTGCCTGTAAAAATAGGAAGGGAGAAATACATATGCTGAAAATTGAAACAGTGTACTGTATCATTTAACTAAAAACGTATGATACAGTACACATAAAGACTTGAACCTGACAGATGATTTTCTAATCAATTGTTACTATTTACAGCTATATGGAATAACAATCAATCGTGTGATGTCAGATGCTACTTATGGAGAGGAGTTTGCCAAAATTCTTTTGGGAACTATTTTCCATAGAGAAATAGGACCGTTGGTTGTCATCCCACAGAAGGTAGAGTATGGGATAGAGACAGAATGTCACGGTATCCGGTTAGATGTATATATGGAGGAAAAAGATGCCGGTATTTTTGACATGGAAGCAGACCAGAACTGGTCATTAAAAGACAGACAGTCACTGCCAAAGAGAGTAAGGTTATACCATGCAAAGATAGACGCCGGGGTTTTGGAAAGCGGAGGCGAGTATAGAGACTTGCGGAATGTCTGTGTCATCTTTATTACAACCTATGATCCATTTGATAAGAAACGTATGGTTTACACGATTAAGAATTGCTGCACAGAGGAGCCGGACCTCCCCTACGAGGATGGTGCAAGGACAATTTTTCTCTATACAAGGGGAGTGAATGGGAATCCGCCTGCAGATTTGGCAGAATTGCTCCGGTATATGGAGGACACGACGGAGAAAAATGTGTGCAACGAAAGCATTAGAAGACTTCATGAGATGGTTCAGCATACAAAACAGGATGCGAAAGCGGGGTTGGCTTATATGAAGTGGTATGAGATTGAGACAATGTGCAGGGAGGAAGGGGAATTTTTATTTGCTATTAAGATGGTAAGGAAGTTATTGCAGGAGCAGCAGACAATAGATAAGATTTCCCAGCTTACAGAACTGCCATATACCTTGATAGAGAAAATCATGGAACAACTTAATCTTCATCCGGAATGGGATAACGAACAGATATTAGAGAAGATAGAAAAGTAAAATCATTAGGAATTGTAAAAGGCATTATTCATCACAGCAGGTGGGTGGATGATGTCTTTTCTATATGTGAAAATGTTGAAAAAGGATAAGCCGATCAGGTGTTATACTAGCACTGTATAAGGATATTGTTTTGAAATAGAGAAGATTTAGAAAGCTTTATGAGATAAAGGAGGAGCAGGTTTATGATATGTCCAAATTGTGGAACAAACATAGAGGATAATGCAGAGGAGTGCGAGTACTGCGGAGCGAATTTAGAGACAGAGCCTCAATATGTAACTGGAAAGAATCCATCATTGACAAATATAGCAGTAGGCTTTATTGTTGGACTTATTATTATTTTAGCTATTGTGTTCGGAATTGTCCTCTATCAAAATTATGAAAAAAATAAGATAGATAAAAAGTACTCAGAAATTTCAGATAATTATGGATTGACTGATATGGAGATAGAAAATAATATTAGTAGTTATTATTACAAAACTTGGTACATGGTTTCAGGAGATACTCTGACAATTACGGAAGACGAGATGATTTATAATAAAGGTGAAGAAAAAGATAGTTACAAGGTCACAAGAATTTACAGAAGCAGTAATGATGAGATATTTACTATGATTATATTTTGCAATGGTAAATACGGAAGAATTGAACCATATACAAAAAGAAATTATGCTGGCGAAAAGGAATATGATTATATTAAAGTTTATGACGGAGCCTCAGGCGATGGGGAACATGAATTGTTATATGACAGACCGTCGGACTAAATATTTGAATGAGTAGGAGGGAAAAGTCTATGAAAGAATTTACAAAGATTGCAATGGCAATTATTTTGATGCTTACAATGTGCATCACAATGATTCCGGCAGAGAAAGCGGACGCAAAAAGTAAAAATCTCTACTTTGCAGGAGAGTACCGGAAGAAAATAGGCAAGGGCGAATATTATGTATTAAAGACAAATCAATTTTCTTCACGGAAGGGTAAGGTAAAGGGAACTTTCACAATTTACTATTATTATAAGCTGTCTGGTGGAATGAATGTATGGAAAAAGGGAAACATGAAACAAGTTAGTAAAAACAAATATAAATCTGGTAAGATGAGACTTCGGGTTTATAAAAAGAAAATTGTCATCACAAAAGGTGGTGAATATAATGGTATCTACAAATTAAAGAAACGCCATTATTCGTAAACCTACAGTTTTACTATATTTAAAGAAGAATTGTTTATATGAATAAAAGAAAGACCATTAAAAGTATTTATTTAATATTTTTGATTTGCTTTGATTACTGACTTAACTAAGTTTTCAAATCTTGTTTTAAATTACTGTCACATATTGAGTTAAAATAATTTTGCAAAAGAGAGGAAAGAATAAAATGATATGCTCAAGGTGCGGAACAAATATAGATGATAATGCAACCGAGTGTGAGTATTGTGGGCTCAAATTCAAGATAGATAAGCCTCAAGCTATGTTTGATGGAAACAATAACAATTGGCAGAAAACGGCGGTAACCAATACTTATATCATTCCGGATTCATCTGACAGTGAAGAAAAAACGGAAAAGATGTGTATTATTGCAGTTGTTTGCATAATTGTTACACTTATAATTGGGGCTGCCGGCTATTACTTTTATGAGAATTACAAATTAGGTGAAAAGTATTCAAGTATAGTAGATAAGTATGGACTGACAAATCAGCAAATAGAAGACAGCATTAGTGAAAGCTATTATAAAAAATGGTATTCTTCTTCCAAAGATACGATAACATTTACAAAGGACAAGATCATTCAAGAGAATGGAGAGGAGAAGGACATAAGGTTTGATTATAGAATAAAGAATATTTATAGAAAAGAGATAACTCATAAATTTACTATAACAGTAGTTGTGGACGATTTTTATTACAAATTTGAACCACGGGCAAGATTTGATGAAAATGGCAACATAGAATATACTTGTTTATATATTTATTTTGGTGGTACAGAAGGTGATTTTTCCAATTTAGATTATAGAATTGTGTACGATACAGATCCTCAATATATAAATCAGGAATAAGCTAGAGAAGTAAAAAATACCATACCGGTCTTGACATATCACATGTTATACCATATAATACAATTAAAAGAGCCGTAATGCGCCAAAAACAGCGCAAAACGAAGCTTGACACAGCAGCCTTTTGTTGTTATATTTAACCTATCAGAAGCTTCTAAATTCAATTGAGTCCTAAAAACTCGAATCATTCATTTTGGAAAAAATCGGTAAGCAGTCGAGAAAAATTCCAGTGAGAGAAGAAAAAACTGACAGGCAGCAATGAAAGACAGGGTGTATTTCTATCTGCCTGCAAAAATAGGAAGGGAGAAATACATATGCTGAAAAGGACACTAAAAGACTTGAACCTGACGGATGATTTTCTAATCAATCGTGTGATGTCAGATGCTACTTATGGAGAGGAGTTTGCCAAGATTCTTTTGGGAACTATTTTCCATAGAGAAATAGGACCGTTGGTTGTCATCCCACAGAAGGTAGAGTATGGGATGGAGACAGAATGTCATGGTATTCGGTTAGATGTATATATGGAGGAAAAGGATGCCGGTATTTTTGACATGGAAGCAGACCAGAACTGGTCATTAAAAGACAGACAGTCATTGCCGAAGAGAGTAAGGTTTTACCATGCCAAGATAGATTCCGGGGCATTGGAGAGCGGAGGCGAGTACAGGGATTTGCGGAATGTCTGCGTCATCTTTATTACAACCTATGATCCATTTGATAAGAAACGTATGGTGTACACGATTAAGAATAGTTGCACAGAGGAGCCGGACCTTCCCTACGAGGATGGTGCGAGAACGATTTTTCTCTATACAAGGGGCGTGAATGGGAATCCGCCTGCGGATTTGTCAGAATTACTCCGGTATATGGAGGATACCACGGAGAAAAATGTGTGCAACGAAAGCATTAGAAGACTTCATGAGATGGTTCAGCATACGAAGCAGGATGCGAAAGCGGGGTTGGCTTATATGAAGTGGTATGAGATTGAAAGTATGTGCAGGGAGGAAGGCAGAGAAGAAGGCAGAAAAGAGAGGCAATTGTTTACGATTAAAATCATAAAGAACTTAGTAAGCCGGAATGAGTCAACAGAAGAAATATCTAAGCTTATCGAATTGCCATATGCGTCGGTAGAGGAAATCGTGAAACAATTCAAACTTCATCCGGAATGGGATAACGAACAGATATTAGAGAAAATAGAAAAGTAGAATCATTAGAAAATGTAAAAGGCATTATTCATCACGGCAAGTGAGTGGATGATGTCTTTTATATATGTGAAAAATGTTGAAATCAGATAAGCCGGGCAGGTGTTATACTAATACATCGGGTAATAACTTGAACATAGTCAATTTCAACTAAACGGAGGTAATTATGTCAGAAGGATACGATAATACACAAAATGGAGGCAGTCAGGAACAGGTAACTATTTTAGAGTGCGGAGATGGCACAATTACATTTCCTGAGTGTAGTCTGGACTCGGAATTGTTATCAACAAATTTGTTACTAAAGCAATATCTCCAAGCAGATGCGTATTCGCCCGGGGTGTGCCTTGAAGAAATCAACGCCAGACCGAAGAATGATTTTTTGGCGACAGTGAAAGGTAATATGGATTTGATAAATAAGGTGGTAGAAAGGGTAACGTCAAAGGTATCTTTGCAAAAAGGAGAGAGGATTTTCTTGTTTTGTAGCAGGGGAGAGATTAACTCCGTATACGGCATCAGCAGTCTGATAGGGAATGGCTATCTTGTGACGAGTAAAAGGATATTATTCTGGGACGGAGAAAATATTCTTGTACTTCCAATGACAGAGATTCAGTCATTGACAGTAAATACTCATTCATATCAATGGTGTCTGAATGGAGTACGGGACGCAAATTTGTACCGGAGAAATCAGAATAAAGAAGAACTGGCGCTGATTCTTGGTCTGATATTTTTACTTGTCAATGGAGAGAGTGGGGAAAAAGTAGTAGCTGACACGAGAGGGACTGCCTTTTCTGAAGAAACGCGGGACAGAGCAGGACAACCACAAATGCAACCACAAGCGCAAACTGCGAAGCAGACGCTTTCTCTGACAGACCGGTTACGTGAGGCAAAAGCCCTGTATGATGAAGGTCTGGTTACAGAGTCGGAATATGCAGGGTTGAGAGAGAAGATTTTAGAGAAATTTGTGTGATAAAGGAGAAGCAGATTTATGATATGTCCAAATTGTGGAACGAATATAAATGGCAATTCAAAGGAATGTGAGTACTGCGGAGCCAATTTAGAAATCGATAATCTCAAAAAAATTTTTGAGGAAAACCGTCCTCAGGAAAAAGAAGTCACTAAAGTCGATAGTAACGCCGTCTCAATTGGCTGGGTGGGACCTAGGAGAATTGTCCATGTTATTGCTATATTAACGGGAATTGGGATGACGTATCAGGGCTGGTTGCTACATAAGACGATTGATAGTATTAGCACAGTGGATTCCGATATGGGAGCAGGTGTGTGGTGTATTTTATACGGAGTTATTTTAATAGCACTTGGAATTATTGGATTGGTCAAGATTTATTCTACTGTATGCAGTTTTGTTTTGCCTATATTGTATGTAGTTGCCTTGTTGCCATTTATCCTCAACGAAAGTTATAGGGATGTTGTGATGTTTTATGCGCCTATATTTTATGGTATCGTCAATTCTTTCTTAGCAATTGGAGTGTGCGGTAGCGCAATTACTGTCAGGAGAGACAGTGTTGCGATGGGGTGGATTATATTTGCGCTTTTTTTCGTTATCTGCATTGCTATCAATGTCAATTATGAGAAAATTCAAACGGAATTTTTTAATCAAATGGTAAATGAATTGTCACAAAACGAAAGTTACCATGAAAATGGCGGATTAGCGCAGGTGCAGGCGACAGAAACGCCGGTTCCGACGGAGGCGCCCTCGTCGGTCTACAATGGACAGGATTTATTATATTCTGACTATGACGAGGAGGAATCTGAAGACAGCGAGGAGGAAGAAGATGATGATGCTTATGACGATTATGAAGACGATGAGGGGGATTCCGGTTATATATTCTCAGGTAGCGATTCAGAATATCTGACAAAAGCAGATGTAAAGGGAATGTCGGCAAAGGAATTGAATCTGGCAAAGAATGAACTCTATGCCAGACACGGCAGGATTTTTGACAGGGAAGATTTGCAGGAATATTTTGAGTCCTGTAGTTGGTATGAGCCTCTTTATACAAGAGAGGAGTGGGATGAGAAAGGCGATAAATACTTTTTCAATGAAGTGGAGATAAAGAACCGGAACTTTCTTGTAAAGCGGGAGAGGAAGGCGAAAAAGTAAAGGAAGGAGTAAGGATATAGTATGTTATGTCCAAATTGCGGAACAGTATTAGAGGATGATGTGACGGAATGTCAGTATTGTGGATGCCAGCTTGCAGAAAGTCATTCTCTTGTTCATATTGTACAGGAAAGAGACACCAGAGGAAATGCGAGAGGAGATATTTTAAACGATTTGAATAGGGCGCTTAGTGTTATCCGGCAGTTGGAAGCAATAGAAGAAAGGGAAATTGAATTTTCACAGCGCAGGGAAGATATTGAGCAGAAAAGGCAGGAGATACTGGATGACGATATGCCGGGAGCGCTTGCGGTACTTTCTTTGCTTGTTATAATTGTTGCCGGAGGTTTTGGTTCCGTGGATGGTATTATAGGGATGATTGTCGCAGTTATTATAGCAGTGATTGTGTTGGGGCTCATTTATTCCGCATATAGCGCGCTCACAAAGGATTCTCGTGCGGCAAAGGCAAATGATTATTATAGTTTCCAGATAGGTAGTCTGGAAAAGGAAGAAAAGGCGCACAATCAGAAAGTAAAAGCATTTTATAATAAAACAGATGTTGCCATGACGTTAGATTTCCTGCCTGAAAAATATCGCAGTAGTGGAACGATTTCATGCCTTATAAAGCTTTTTAGTGAGCGCAGGGCGGATACATTAAAAGAAGCCATCAACTTATATGAGGATGAGTCACATAAAGAAAGGATGGAAGAAATGCAGGAAGCCCAGCTTCAGGAGCAGGAGTCGAGGATGCAGTGCCCGAATTGCGGTGGACGAAACTGTACCCTTATGACAGAGACGACAACGAAAAAGGATGGGTACTCGGCGGCAGACGGATGTTGTGGACTTGTGTTGTTTGGACCTCTTGGACTGCTCTGTGGGGCGTGCGGTTCGGGGGAGGAGACAAAAACGAAAACATATTGGGTGTGTCAAAGCTGTGGAAAGAAATTCAATGCTTAAAAAAAGTGACCGTAGGTGGCTCCGGATTATGAATATCGGAAAACGGATTGGATGCCACCAGAGGGCAGACAGGAGCTTTTTTGTAAAAGGCTATCAGTTTCCGGTCTGCGCCAGATGTACGGGAGTTATTTTATCTTCCGTTCTGGCAATGATTGTATTTTTTATCTATCCGCTCAGTGCATGGGCTTCTCTTGTGCTGAGCTTTCTTATGTTTCTCGACTGGTTTATACAGCGGATAGGAGTAAAGGAGTCCAATAACATAAGAAGACTTATCACCGGTCTGCTCGGCGGTTATGGATGTATGACGCTGCAAATGTATGGTTACCGTTTTTTATTTTTTTCTTTTTATCACCTGTTTAAAACTGGTTGACAATCAGAAGATACTTTGTTAGAATATTTAACTAATATCAAGAAGAAAAAATACATAAAGGAGAGAGAAAAAATGGGAACGATTATTGGCGAAGGAATTACATTTGACGACGTATTATTGATACCTTCTTATTCTGAAGTGATACCGAATGAAGTATGCTTAAAAACTCATTTGACAAAGAATATCGAGCTGAATATTCCGATGATGAGTGCGGGCATGGATACTGTAACAGAACACCGTATGGCAATCGCTATGGCAAGACAGGGCGGTATTGGAATTATTCATAAAAATATGACGATTGAGGAGCAGGCTGAGGAAGTTGATAAAGTAAAGCGTTCAGAGAATGGAGTTATTACGGATCCATTTTATCTTTCACCAGAACATACATTGGAGGATGCCGATGATTTGATGGGTAAATTCCGTATATCCGGTGTTCCGATTACCGAGGGTAAAAAGCTGGTAGGCATTATTACGAACCGCGACTTAAAGTTTGAAACGGATTTTTCAAAGAAAATTAAAGAGTGTATGACTTCCGAAGGACTGATTACTGCACCGGAAGGTATTACACTGGATGAAGCGAAAAAAATTCTTGCGAAGGCGAGAAAAGAAAAATTGCCGATTGTCGATAAGGATGGCAATCTCAGTGGACTGATTACGATTAAAGATATAGAAAAACAGATTAAGTATCCAAATTCTGCAAAGGACAAGCAGGGGCGTCTTCTCTGTGGAGCAGGAGTCGGTGTGACGGCAAATATTTTAGAGCGTGTGGATGCCCTTGTGAAGGCGAAGGTAGATGTCATTGTGATTGATACGGCACACGGTCATTCAGCCAATGTATTAAAGGTAGTAAAAATGGTGAGAGAGGCATATCCGGATTTGGGTATCATTGCCGGAAATGTTGCGACAGCAGAGGGAACGAAGGCATTGATCGAGGCAGGAGTCGATGCTGTGAAGGTTGGTATTGGGCCGGGTTCCATTTGTACAACCCGAGTGGTTGCCGGTATTGGTGTGCCTCAGGTAACGGCGATTATGAACGCATATGAGGCGGCAAAGCCGTATGGTATTCCGGTAATTGCGGATGGAGGCATTAAGTATTCCGGAGATATGACAAAGGCAATTGCTGCCGGAGCCAACGTATGTATGATGGGAAGTATTTTTGCCGGATGTGACGAGAGCCCGGGAAGCTTTGAACTGTTTCAGGGAAGAAAATATAAGGTTTACCGCGGTATGGGTTCCATTGCCGCAATGGAAAATGGAAGTAAGGACCGCTATTTCCAGACGGATGCGAAAAAACTGGTACCGGAGGGAGTGGAAGGCCGTGTTGCTTATAAGGGAACGGTAGAAGATACCGTGTTCCAGTTGATTGGTGGTATTCGTTCAGGTATGGGTTACTGTGGAACAAAGACAATTGAGGAATTAAAGGAAAACGGAAAATTTGTTAAGATTTCCGCGGCTTCTCTGAAAGAGAGCCATCCTCATGATATTCATATTACGAAGGAAGCGCCTAACTATAGTGTCGAATAAAAGGGCGAAGCCCGGAAAAAGAAGAAAATGGAGAAGAAACCGCTGCGTCATTGCGATTAGTGGCGCGGCAGTTTTTATCCTTCTGATATGCGGTATTGTTTCGGCAATATTGGCGGGCAAACAGGAGGAGAAGAAAAAGAAAGAAAAGCTACTGCCACAGATAACCATACAGACGAAACTTTTGACAAAAAATGAGTATTCGCGTCCGGGACTTCCACTAAAGAAGGTCCGGGGCGTTGTTGTTCACTATACGGCAAATCCCGGGACGGATGCTATGAGTAACAGAAATTATTTTAACAGTCTGCCGAAGCTGAACAAAAGAAAAAAGAATAAGACATATGCCAGCAGCCATTTCATCATTGGTCTGGAGGGGCAGATTGTGCAATGCATCCCATTGGAGGAAATTGCGTATGCCTCGAATGAACGGAATGAAGACACGATATCCATTGAATGTTGTCATCCGGATAAGTCAGGGGAATTTACATCGGCTACATATAAGGCATTGCTGGAATTGACTTCCTATTTATGTATTCGTTTTGATTTAGATGAGGAGGATGTCATTCGTCATTATGATGTGACAGGCAAGATGTGTCCACTGTATTTTGTGAAACATGAGGATGAGTGGAATATTTTTAAAGAGCAAATAAATAAGCTCCTCCGCTGACAATATTGCGGGGGAGCTTTTGCTATGCAAATTCCGGAAAATGATTCTATAAGGAAAAATTATAATTCAAGTACGGTCTGTCTGCCAGAACTGACATATTTCCGATAGGTAATTCCGGCTGTTTTCATCATTTTTTTGGCGGCAATGACAGACGGAGTGTCAGAATATTTATCTTCCCTATAAATGACCTCATGGATTCCTGACTGGATGAGTGCCTTTGTACACTCATTGCAGGGAAACAGGGTAGTGTAAACACGTGCGCCTTTGAGATTTGTTCCCGTATAATTGAGCAGTGCGTTTAATTCCGCATGGCAAACATAAAGGTATTTTGTATCCAGTGGATTTTCGCTGTCCCTGTCCCATGGGTATTCGTCGTCAGAACAGCCATGTGGCATACCATTATAACCGACCGATAGTATTTTATTGTCGGTGCCAACGATACAGGCGCCAACGCTTGTATTTGGATCTTTGCTTCTCATGGAAGAAAGCTCGGCAATTCCCATGAAATATTGGTCCCATGATAGATAGTCCTGTCTTTTCATATTTACCTCCATATTGCTGTAAAAGCAGTATTTTGTATGGTTTTCCTAATTGCCAAAAAAGACCTTGTACTGCGTGAAGTGCTTCACGAGGAACAAAGTCTTTTCCAGACGCATATTTTTGCGCCTTTTATATATGACGGGTAGAATTGTAGTAACAGTACGACTGCCTTCTACATATTATGCAATTTTGTTTACGGCAATAGTTAAGCGTGAAACTTTTCTTGCACAGGTATTTTTGTGATAAACACCTTTTTTCGTAGCCTTATCAAGTTCAGAAATAGCTACTTTAAGTGCAGCCTCTGCAGCAGCTTTATCATTTGCTGCAATCGCAGCCTCTACCTTTTTGATAGTAGTTTTAACCTTAGAACGAACTGCTTTGTTCTTTGCTGCGCGCTTCTCAGAAACAAGAATTCTTTTCTTTGCAGATTTAATATTTGCCAATTCTAGCACCTCCATCGTATTTTTGAT
This sequence comes from Lachnoclostridium sp. UBA3262, assembly GCA_002362575.1. Taxonomy (GTDB): domain Bacteria; phylum Bacillota; class Clostridia; order Lachnospirales; family Lachnospiraceae; genus Eubacterium_F. The sequence goes on from DEUM01000009.1 coordinate 82,175, forward strand.
ATTCATTGTCTGGCTGAACGGACACGGACGCCAACACAAACATACTTATTTATAATATTATACAATCCTGTTTCTGTCAAGCAATTTGTGAGAAATTGGCAAAAACAACTACAAAAATGGATAAAAGCAGGCAAATAGGAGATAGTATGGGAAGAACATGAACACTGGTAATATCTGTGTCGTTTTGAAATGGAGGGGTGCGCCGTGGCAGAAAAACGTACGGACTTAGCTTTAGAGGCGAGAGAGAGTTTTCCTCACAATCATGTAGAGGTTCAGGGGGTGATTTTAGAGAAACATTATTGTCGGGAGGGAAAGGCTAAAATAACGAGGGTGGAAATCAAGGATGACGCCGGCAGTAAGGCAATGAAAAAACCAAAGGGAACGTATATTACAATTGAGTCGGACTTATTTCTGCAGGAGGAGGAAGACAGAGAGCCGTTGCTGCTCTGCATTTGCGAGCAATTGGAAAAAATGATTCATGGCATGAAACAAAAGTCAGTTCTCATTGTTGGGCTGGGAAACAGGGAAGTAACATCGGATTCCTTAGGGCCCAAAATGACAGAACATCTTTTCATTACCAGACATCTGGAAAAGGAACTCGGAAAAGATTTTATGCGAAAGAATGAGTACGGCTGTGTCAGTGCGATTGCCCCCGGTGTTATGGCGCAGACCGGAATGGAGGCGAGTGAGCTGCTAGAGGGTGTAGTAAAGAAGACAAAACCAGATTTGGTAATCGTCATAGATGCACTGGCAGCGAGAAGTGTGAAAAGGCTTTGCACGACGGTTCAGATTACTAATACAGGTATCGCACCGGGAGCAGGAGTTGGTAACAGGAGAAAGGAGCTGACAAAGAAAACGCTCGGTGTGCCGGTAGTGGCAATCGGTGTACCGACGGTAGTGGATGCGGAAACGATAATTGGCGACCATTTAGAGCATGTGCTGGAAAAGCAGGGGTATTCCGAGCAGGAGATTGAACAGTTTCTATGTGAAATACTGACTTCTGATACGGAAAATGTCATGGTTACACCAAAAAATATTGACGCCTCCGTTGGAAGAATCAGTAAAGATTTGGCAGATATATTGAATCACTGCTTTCAGAAAAAGGGATAATCGAGAAAGGCTGTTCATATATTGGTAAAGGACTGGGGGAGAGAAGATGAACAGACTTTTTGGCAAAATATTTGGCGGAATCGGCGTGGCAGCATTTGCCGGCAGTCTTTTTATGGTAGGTGATATTCCACAAATGGATGGGATGACACGAACCGGGGAGTGGTTGCTTCATCAATCCGGTGTTGCTTACCACGATGGACAAGGCGGGGCAGGGGTGCTTGCAGAAGTTCTTGGCGGGCAGCTATATTTTCATGACGAGGGACGGCAGAACAATGAGCAGAAGCTCGTTCTGGCAGAAAATAATGGGCAGTTTGATACGGACAGTGCAGGGGACAGGCAGGCAGATATAGAGGACAGGGTAATAGGAGATGTCTACAATCAAAAAACAGTAGAAGCGCTCGGGCAGTCCGGTGCGTCCGGCATCCGAAAAAATAATGTCTATGTTGATAAGCTTCGTAATTCGCTGGATGTCGAGTATTTATGGAAAAAGTTTTATATTATAGATTCCACGACTTCTGTGACGAAGGGAATTTTTGATGTAAAGAAGCTGCTGGGAGAAGACATGAGGCTGCCGAAAAAAAAGGGAAAAAAACAAATTCTAATTTACCATACACACGGAGGTTCGGAGGCATTTTCTGACAGCCGTTCTGGTAAAATAGAAGATTCTGTTGTCGGGGTGGGGACGGAACTGACGAAGGAATTAGAAAAGAGAGGCTATGGTGTCTATCATGATAAGCACCGGTATGATTTAATCAATGGGAGGCTAGAGCGGAGTGTCGCCTATAATAAAGCACTCGATGGAATTCAGGCGGTTCGAAGTGCAAACAGGGATATTGAAGTCATCATTGATTTACACAGGGATTCTGTCGGAAAGGGAAAGCATACCTATACAATGATTAACGGAAAGAGGACGGCAATCGTAATGTTTTTTAATGGGATGAGCCGCACAAGATCTGGAAAGATAGCGTATTTATATAATCCGAACCTTCAGGGAAATCTGGCGTTCAGCCTACAGATGAAGTGTAAAGCGATGGAATATTACGATGGGTTTACAAAGCCGATTTATTTGAAAGGATATAGGTACAACCTTCACTTGAAAAAACGTTCTCTGTTGATTGAATTGGGAAATGAAAATAATACGGTTGAGGAGGCAAAGAATGCGGCAGCTCCATTAGCGGACGTCTTAGATAAGGTTTTGTCCGGACGGGGTTAATCTTTTTTATTTCCTTTTGCAAAAATATGAGCGGTGTTACATATATTATTGAATTGCTCCGGGGACAGCTGATGACAATAGTCAAATAAACGCAGATAGTCGTACTCAAGGATAGAGGCTGGAGAATTGTCGGGACAGTTTTCGGATTCTCTTGCCAGCCGGCTGATAGATATATTAAGCCCGGTAGCAATTTTGTCAATAGTAGATAGGCGGGAATCCGTTTCTCCGCGTTCAATCTTCCCGATTGTATTTTTATCACACTCAGTGAGTCCGCTCAGTTCTTCCTGACTGAGCCCGGCAAGTGTTCTGTATTTTCTTACAGAAAGGCCGATATGATGTAAAAATTCATTTTTTTCCATATTTAATCTCCATTTCATTTTAATCTTTAGTATTGCTTATTTTCTATTTTAAGAGAAATAAGGGATAACTCAACACACTAAAATAGTTATCTTTCATAGAGAAAAAACTATTATAATGGCCCGGATTAAAAAATGGGAAAAAAAGTTGGCTGGGAAATCCCCCAAGAAACGGTAAATCGTCGTTTTGCGCCGAAAAAAGTTGTGTCGCGAGCTTTTCTTTTTCTTGTGGAATTGGTATGATATAGGGGTGGTATACGTTACGAGGAAAGGAGGAGACATATGGTATATGTGGAAAACGAGTTAATCGGGAAACGGCTAAAGCAGATACGACGGCAGGCGGGGCTGAATTATACAGATATGGCAGAAGTGCTGGAAATCAGCGAGGGACATTATCGTAAGTTAGAGCGGGGTGTGTACGGTCTGGATGTCAAAAAGATACTTATGCTGTACACGAAAATGGATGTGGATCCGCTCTATCTTCTGCTCGGAAAGAGGAGCATGGATTTTCAGTATAATCTGGAAGAAGGTAAGACGGACCGGAACGCATTAGTATGCGAGTTGTTAGATTACTGTAAGCAGCAGCTGGCAGATACGACGGAGGACTGAGTTGGCGGATATATTAGTTTTTCAGAAACAGGGAGAAAATACAGATAAATTCGAAACAGCGGGGAAGACCGGGCAGGCAGAACATGTGATGCGTATCGTTACGGAAGAAAAGGGAGCAGAAGAAGCGGTGCAGACAAAAACTTACCGATTTATTCTTATTGATTTGGAGGGGATGGAGGAGAGCGGAATTGCATTTGCTTTTTTTGTGAGAGGATTAAAGGAGTATCGGATGACTCCTATTTTGTTTTTTGCTAAAGATAAAAAATATGAACAGATGGCATTTCATGATATCCATTGTTATGATTATATGGTAAAGCCAATCTGTACGGAGGAAATGCTCCGGATTGTGTATTTGTATCTGACACATTCCCCCAATTTGGTGGAGGACAGTCAGATAAGATTTCAGGTATATGGAGAAGACTATATGATTTCGGTTCAGGATATTATATATATGGAAGCGTTGAACCGCAGTGTCTTTGTACATACGGTAAATTATATTTTGGAGGTTCCCTATATGAAACTGCGTGACTGCGTATCATACGGAGAGGGAGCGTTTCTCCAGTGTCACCGTTCCTATATCGTAAACCGGAGATATATACGAAAGATAGATTATGTAAATCATCAGATAGAATTAAAGGATGCAAAAGAGAAAATTTTTATGGGGAGAAAGTATGAAAGACTGCTCCGGCATAAATTTGACGATTGATAACGAAAGCAGTATACTGTGAATATTCGCAAAAGAGAGGAAAGAGATGGGATGAAAGATATTTTTTTGATACGTCATGGCAGACAGTGCAGTAAGCTTTGCAATGTGGATGTGGAGCTGGATGAGACAGGGTGCAGACAGGCGGAGTTACTAGGCAGGCGGCTGGCATCCTATGGGCTGGAAAAGCTGTATTCATCTGACTTACTCCGCGCAAGGGAGACAGCGGAAATTATCAATCGGGCACTGGCTGTGCCATATGAGATATTACCGGATATCCATGAAATTAACTTTGGTTGTTTTACCGGAAAAACAAATGAGGAAATTCGTGAGAGCTATGCCGATTTCCAGATTGAGAGGGCGAAACATACGGCGGATTTAAAATACCCGGGGGGAGGCGAGTGCGGCACGGACGTAGTAGAGCGTGCAATGCCTCAGCTCAAAAAGCTGTGCGAGAGACCGGAAGACCGTGTGGGTGTTGTAACTCATGGGGGAGTCATTCGCTCTCTTTGTGCGCATGTTTTACAGACTGGACAAAAGAATAAGCTAAAGTTTGGGATCGACTTAGAAAATACCAGCCTGACGCACCTTATCTATGATAAGGAGAGAGATTTATTCTTTCTGGAACGTTTTAATGATTTTGCTCATCTGGAGGGGAGACCGGAGCTTTTGCGGAGGGGCTGGAAGACGTCCTTGGAGCGGTGTTGATAGTCTCCCCACCTTTACATTGTACGGCAGAACCCTCAAAAGCAAACTCTGGCATGGTAAAAAAAAGAGAAACTGGCAGTTTTCACACTACCAGTTTTTTTATATGATATAGAAAATGTAAATACAGTTGTAATACAAGCAGCAAAGTAACTTAACAATGTACTAAAATTTTTACCGAATGGAGGAAGAAGATGAACACAAATATAAAAACAACTGCCCGGAAATCGAGTCTGGGAAAGAGCAGGGAGAATATAACGGAGATGGCTTTATGCGGTGTATTTACGGCACTTGTCTGCCTGCTTACGATGTATGTTCAGGTACAGATTATCCCGTCAAAGGGAGGTCTTGTTCATATCGGAAATGTGCCACTCTTTTTTGCCGCCGCCTTTTTTGGGAAAAAAATCGGGGCATTATGCGGTGGACTTGGTATGGCACTGTCTGACCTTTTGACGCCGTGGGCGATTTATGCGCCAATCAGTTTCGTCGTTGTCGGGGCAATGGGTTTTGTTTTTGGACTTATTGTAAATAAAAAACCTACGCTTGTACGTCTTGTACTGGCTACCGTGGCGGCACTGGCAATCAAGCTGGCAGGATATTATATCGGGGAAGTCATACTGTATAGAAGTTTTGCTGTACCGCTTGCTTCAATTCCGGGAAACACTATTCAGATTGTGACGGGTGCGATTATTGCCATTCCGGTTATTTTAGTTACGAAGGGTGCAATGGCGACGTTCCGAAAGGAGGACGAACATGTATAAAATGATGACACCGGGGCCGACTATGGTGGCGGATTCTGTTATGCAAGCACGGAGCCGTAAGTTTGGGAATCCGGATGTAGACGGTGATTTTTGTGAAGAATATCATCAGGTCTGCCGTTCACTGGCAGAGCTGTTACATACGGACAATGAAGTGTACATTCTTGGCGGGGAGGGAATCCTTGCGCTGGAAGCTGCCTGCGCCTCTCTTACGGAGCCGGGAGATAAGGTCCTTGTCATAGATAACGGAATCTTTGGGAAAGGATTTGCTGACTTTGTAACGATATATGGCGGGTGTCCGGAGCTTTATACCGTAGATTACCATAAGCCGGTAGAGGTGGATGAACTGCGCCGTTTTCTGGAGAAGCATCACGATTATAAATATGCTACGGTCGTACATTGTGATACGCCTAGCGGTGTGCTGAATGATATCCGCTCCATATGTCCTTTGCTCAAGGAATATGGAATATTGACTGTAGTGGATTCTGTGGCGGCAATGTTTGGTGAGGAGGTTCGTGTCGACGACTGGGAAATTGATGTGATATGCGGCGGCTCACAGAAAGCATTGTCAGCGCCGCCGGGACTTGCCTTTGTGACGGTCAGTGAAGCTGCCATGCAGGCAATGGAACAGAGAAAACAGCCGATTGCATCCTTTTACTGCAATCTTCTTACCTTTAAAAATTATTACCGGGATAAATGGTTTCCATATACAATGCCAATCAGCGATATATATGGACTGGCAGAAGCGGTGCGTTTAGTGAGAGAGGATAAAAATCGAATCGAAAGGCATCAGAGAATCGCGGCGGCGGTCAGGGAAACCATGAAAAAGGCAGGGTTATCACTGTATCTAGAATACGGGGATGCGGCTACCGTAACGGTAATCCGTGTTCCGTCCGGTATAAGAGATACGGAAATTATAGAGACAATGAAAGAAAAATACGGCATACTCATATCCGGAAGTTTCGATGTGCTGGCGGGGAAGGTGATTCGGCTTGGGCACATGGGGAATAATGCAAAGGTAGAAGATGTTGCAGATATGCTTTCTGCACTGACAAAAACCTTGAATGAACTTGGATTTGTTTGTCAGTGTGAAATGGGGCATATGTTTCAAAGTCAGTATAGTACTCAAGAATAAAAAACTGAAAATCCCGCAACTTTACTTTGACCTGCCAATATGATACACTGTTTCCATATTGCGGTATTCAGGACGAGCGTTAGAAAGGAGTTAAGGTGATATGCCGGATAGTGATAAAAGGAGTACCATGCGGAAAGATTTTAAACAACTTTTGAATAAAGGTTTTGTGATTCTTGATGGGGCAACCGGTTCAAACCTGCAGAGGGCGGGAATGAAAAGTGGAGAATGTCCGGAGCAGTGGATTGTAGAACACCCGGATATTTTCATTGAATTACAGAAAAAATATATAGAAGCAGGTTCCGATGTGCTATACACACCTACGTTTACCTGTAACCGGATAAAGTTGGAGGAATATGGTCTGGCAGACAGGCAGGCAGAGTTGACGAGAAAACTTGTCGGGTTGACAAAGGAAGCGATTCGTGAGAGTAATACGGAGCGGAACATTTATATCGCCGGAGATATTTCTATGACAGGACAGCAGTTAGAACCAGTGGGAAGCCTGCCATTTGAAGCGCTCGTTGATATATATAAAGAACAAGTCAGTCTGCTTGCGAAGGAGGGCGTGGATGTTTTTGCAATTGAAACGATGATGAGCCTTCAGGAATGTCGTGCGGCTTTGCTGGCGGTTAAGGAAACCTGCGATATTCCGGCTATGGTAACTCTGACTTATCAGGAGGATGGACGTACTTTGTATGGAACGAACCCGGAAACGGCAGTCGTTGTTTTACAGGCAATGGGTGCGGCGGCCGTCGGGATTAACTGTTCGACGGGGCCGAATCAGATGACAGAGGCGGTAAAGAAAATGGCAGAGTACGCATCCGTGCCGATTGTTGTCAAGCCAAATGCAGGGCTGCCAACACTGGTAGACGGTGTGACCTGCTACGATATGAAGGCAAAGGAATTTGCTGATTCCATGACAGAACTGATTCAGGCAGGGGCAACTGTGCTGGGTGGCTGCTGTGGCACGACGCCGGAGCATATACGAAAACTTTCAGAGGCGGTTTCCGGATGTCCGGTGCCAAAGAGGGAGAAAAAGAGTATCCGGGTACTGACAACGGAGAGAAACATTACCCCGATTTCTCTAGATGGCAATTTCATGATTGTCGGGGAGCGCATTAACCCGACTGGGAAAAAGGCGCTGCAGGAGGAATTAAAAGCGGGCAGTCTGGATATGGTAACGGACATGGCGGAGGAGCAGGCCGCATGTGGTGCAAAGGTACTGGACGTCAATATGGGGATGAATGGCATTGACGAAAAAGAGATGATGAAAAAAGTGGTAGACGAACTGACAATGACAGTAGATTTACCGCTCAGCATCGATTCCAGTTATGTCGAGGTTGTGGAGAGCGCCCTGCGCATTTATCCGGGGCGGGCCCTTATCAATTCGATTTCGTTAGAAAAGGATAAGTTCGAGAAGCTGATTCCGGTGGCAAAGAAATATGGGGCAATGTTTATTCTGCTTCCGCTGTCTGGCGAAGGGCTTCCAAAAAATATAGAAGAAAAAAAGAAGATTATTCATACGATACTGGCAGAGGCAAAACGGCAGGGATTGTCAGAGGAGGATGTGATCGTAGACGGACTGGTGGCGACGATTGGAGCAGATAAGAGAGCGGCGCTGGAAGTGATGGAGACGATACGGTACTGTAAAAATGAACTGCATGTAGCGACGATATGCGGTCTGTCAAATATTTCCTTCGGACTGCCGGAGCGTGCTTTTGTCAACACTGCCTTTCTGACGCTGGCAATCGGGGAAGGACTGACTATGGCAATTGCCAATCCGTCACAGACACTTCTGACAAATGCGGCGCTTGCAGCGGATTTGTTGTTGAATAAACAGGAGGCCGATATCCGGTATATAAACGGAGTGTCTCCGGCAACTCTGACACAGGCACAGCCGAAACAGGGGGAGGGAAAAGCAGGGACAGAAGCAGAAGGACATCCTCTTTATATGGCGGTCGTGAAGGGAAAGAGCGGACATGTTCTGGAACTTGTGGAAAAGGAGTTAGCGCAGGGGGCAAAGCCGGCAGAGCTGATTGATACACATATGATTCCGGCTATCAACTACGTGGGGGAACTGTTTGAACAGAAAAAATATTTTCTGCCACAGCTCATTGCCAGTGCGGAGACAATGGAAAAGGCAATCACACGTCTGGAACCGCTTCTCGAGGCAGAAAGAGGGAATGAAAAGCTGGATACCGTTATCATGGCTACGGTGAAAGGGGATATCCATGATATTGGAAAGAATCTTGTCGTACTGATGTTAAAAAACTATGGCTATGATGTCATTGACTTAGGAAAAGATGTGGAGGCGCAGGATATTCTGGATGAGGCAAAGAGGACAAAGGCTGCTGTAATTGGACTATCCGCCCTGATGACGACAACGATGATGGAGATGAAGCAGGTGATTGATATGGCAAAGGAACAGGGTGTGGAGTCAAAAATTATTGTCGGCGGCGCCGTTGTGACAGAGAGCTTTGCAGAGGAAATTGGAGCAGATGGGTACTCGTCGGATGCCAGAGAGGCAGTGAAGTTAGTCAACCGCCTATTGCACAATGAAAGGAATCAGTGAAATGATAGATGTAATAATTCCGGTTTACCGGCCGGATGAGAAGCTGGAACACCTGATTGAAAAACTGAATTGCCAGACCATAGAACCGGAGCATATATTTTTCATGCAGACGACAACAGGAGAAGCAGAGGAAGATAAAAGGGTTCATAAATTACTGGAAAAGGCAAAGCATGCAGTAATTACGGAGATTGCGAAAAAGGACTTTGACCACGGCGGGACAAGGAATCAGGGAGCTTCGATGTCACAGGCAGAGTTTATGCTCTTTATGACGCAGGATGCTGTGCCGACAGATGAATACTTAATTGAAAATTTTCTGCATGCGATGCAGCGGGATGAGAAGATAGGAACAGCTTACGGAAGACAGCTTCCAAATGATGAGGTCGGTGTAATTGAACGCTATACAAGGCAGTTTAATTATCCGGATGAGAGCAGTGTGAAGTCAAAAGAGGATATTGACAGGCTTGGCATTAAGACCTATTTCTGTTCGAATGTGTGTGCCATGTACCGCAGGACAGTATATGAAGAAATGGGAGGCTTTGTCCTGCATACAATTTTTAATGAAGATATGATAATGGCAGCCGGGGTAATACAGGCGGGCTACAGGATTGCCTATGTAGCCGAGGCGAGTGTCGTCCATGCCCATAAATACACATATCGGCAGCAGTTTACCAGAAATTTTGATTTGGCAGTGTCCCAGCGCCAGTACCATGAAATTTTTGATGGGATAAAGTCTGAGACAGAAGGAATACGGCTCGTGAAAGATACAATGAAATACCTGTTTTCACATGGGAAATGGTACCTTGTGCCAGATTTGATTTTTCAGAGCGGTTTCAAGTTTCTAGGCTACCGTTTTGGGAAAATGTACGATAAACTGCCGCGTTTTCTCGTGCTGCGATTTACATGGAACAAGGCGTATTGGAATAAAAATGGATGAAAGGTTGAATAAAGATGGCACAAATTCATATTGTACTGGCGACCTATAATGGTGAAAAATATTTACGGGAGCAGCTCGATTCCCTGCTTGCGCAGACGTATTCGGACTTTGATATTGAAATCTGTGATGACGGCTCGACGGATAGCACGATAGACATTGTAAATGAATATATGGAGAAGGACAGCCGTATTTCATTACACCGGAATGAAGAAAATCTCGGCTATGTGAAAAATTTTTTATATGGGGTAAGACGTAGCAAATCTTCTTATACTATGCTCTGTGATCAGGATGATATATGGAACCCGGATAAGATTTCGGTGACACTGGAAGCGATGCAGAAGGCGGAAAAAGAGAATCCGGATGTACCGCTGCTTGTATTTACGGATGCGATGAATTATGACAGCGATTCCGGCTTGGAAACAGGACGGTTTCAGGAAAGCAGTCATCTAAATATAAAAAAGGTTGACAGTGCGCACCTTTTTATGGAAAATAAGTGTATCGGGTGTACGGTCATGGTAAATCAGAAGATTTTACCGTATTTAGATGAAATACCTGATGGTATACGGGTACATGACTGGTGGCTGGCATTGATTTGCAGCCATTTTGGAAATGTGGTATACTTGGACAGACCTACCCTGCGTTACCGCCAGCACAGTGGCAATATGATTGGGGGCGGTTCGTTTTCCGATTATATAAAGAGCCGGCTGACCTCTGTCTCAGAGCAGAGAAAGGCGCTGAAACAGACCTACCGTCAGGGTGAAGCATTTTATTCCGTATTTCGGGATAGGATGAATGATAAACAGCGAAAGACGGCTGAGTGTTTTGCGGCGATGGAGCAGGCAGGCTGGTTTTTGCGCAGAGCAAATATGATTCGGTATGGATTTACAAAAAGCGGGTGGCTGCGGAATATCGGTCTGTTTTTTCTGATTTAAGGTTAAAGTAAAGCGGCAATAGTGAAAAACTACAGAAAAGAGGGAGATAATGGGAAAGACAAAGAAAAAAGGAAAAGGAAGAATTGTAGCCAGAGTATTTTTTGTTCTAGGATTACTTTTGTCCATATCAATTGGCAGTTTTGCGGCAGCAGTTGTGCACAAGAGCGATAGTATGCTTGGACTCATGAACTACGATAATAAGAATACATTATCGGAAGTGGATATGTCTAAATATCAGCTCGACAGTGATACGGAGGTTGTCAATATTCTGTTAGTCGGTGCGGATAAAAACAATGATGAACAGGATAAAAAGGGCGTGGAGCGTCGTTCGGATTCGATGATGATTGCCACCCTTGACATTAAGCACAGTAAATTGAAAGTGACATCGCTGATGAGGGACATGTATGTGGAAATTCCGGGACATGGGAAGAACAAACTGAATGCCGCATATATGTTTGGTGGTATCAAGCTGTTGTATAAGACGATTGCAAATAACTTCAATGTAAAAATGGATGGTTATGCGGAAGTGAATTTTGACGCCTTTGTCAATGTGATTGACCAGATTGGCGGGGTTGAGGCGAACTTAACGGAATCCGAGGCAAAGCACTTGAACGCGACAAATTATATCAAGCGTAAAAAGTACCGGAACGTAAAAGTTGGAAAGCAGACGCTTAACGGTTATCAGGCACTTGGCTACTGCCGTATCCGGCATGGAAAGAAACAGCCGGACGGGCATTATCCGGGCGTATATACGGCGAGCGGCAAGGGAGATGATTATGGGCGTACGGAACGCCAGCGGTTGACGATTGCCGCTATATTGAAGAAGGTAAAAACATTGTCCATTAACGAGTGGATGGAGTTAGTGGAGATTGTCATGCCAAATGTCACAACTGATTTATCAAAGAAAAAAATATATTCTTATCTGATGGCAGTTGTCCAGATGGGAACGACGGAGCTGCATCAGTTCAGCCTGCCAATACAGGGGGGATATTCGTCGCAGATGATAAATGGAGCAGACTGTCTTGTGCCGGATTTGGCAGCGAACAAGTCAGCGCTTAAAAAATTCATCTTCAAGAGTTGACAATGAGGATTGATGTTGCTAAAATGAAAACAACGTTTTTAGGAATGATTTCTATGATTATAAAGGGGGAAAGGACTCATGAGTAAAGTAGTTCTATCCATATTAGTAAATAATACCTCTGGTGTGTTAAGCCGTGTGGCTGGTCTGTTCAGCCGTCGAGGTTACAATATCGACAGCCTGACGGTAGGAGAAACCGAAAATTCGGCATTTTCGCGAATGACCGTATCCGTCACAGGGGATGACATTATTTTAGAGCAGATAGAGAAACAGGTAAATAAACTGGAGGATGTAAAATCCGTAAAACAGTTGACAGGAGAGGCCTCGGTATGCCGTGAGTTGATTCTTGTCAAGGTGGAGGCGAAGAGGGAGGACCGCCCGGCTATCAATGCTATAGTAGAAATATTCCGCGCAAAGATAGTGGATGTGGCGGATACTTCGATGATGATTGAGCTGACGGGAAATCAGGCGAAGCTGGACGCTTTTATAAAGCTGATTGAGGGCTATGAAATTAAGGAGCTGGTGCGTACCGGAATCTCCGGCCTTGCAAGAGGATTTCATGACGAGGAGACAGCAAATAATTGAAAACCACCCACGGGTATTTCCCGGAGAGGCTTTAAATACAAAATAAAATAGGAGGCTGTAAAAATGTCAGAAGCAAAGATTTATTATCAGGACGACTGTAATTTATCCGCATTGGATGGCAAAACAATTGCTGTTATCGGATATGGTAGTCAGGGACACGCTCATGCGCTAAATGCAAAGGAGTCTGGATGTCATGTTATTATAGGACTTTATGAAGGTTCCAAATCATGGAAAAGAGCAGAGGAGCAGGGGTTTGAAGTATATACCGCAGCAGAAGCTGCTAAAAGAGCAGATATTATTATGATTCTTATTAATGATGAGCTGCAGGCGGCTATGTACAAGGAATCCATTGAGCCGAATCTGGAAGCAGGTAATATGTTAATGTTTGCGCATGGATTTAACATTCACTTCAACCAGATTGTTCCGCCAAAAGATGTTGACGTAACGATGATTGCGCCAAAGGGACCGGGACATACAGTAAGAAGTGAGTATCAGGCAGGAAAGGGTGTTCCGTGTCTGATTGCAGTACATCAGGATGCGACAGGAAAAGCACAGGAAAAGGCATTGGCATACGCACTGGCAATCGGCGGTGCAAGGGCAGGTGTCCTTGAGACAACATTCCGTACCGAGACAGAGACCGATCTTTTTGGTGAGCAGGCAGTACTCTGCGGTGGTGTTTGTGCTCTGATGCAGGCTGGTTTTGAGACGTTATGTGAGGCGGGATATGATCCGAGAAACGCATACTTCGAGTGTATTCATGAGATGAAGCTCATTGTCGATTTGATTTACCAGAGTGGTTTTGCCGGCATGAGATATTCTATTTCCAATACAGCAGAGTATGGTGATTATGTAACCGGACCGAAAATTATTACAGAGGATACAAAGAAGGCAATGAAGAAGATTCTTTCCGATATTCAGGATGGTTCTTTTGCAAAAGAATTTTTGCTTGATATGTCAGAAGCAGGCGGACAGGCTCATTTTAAGGCAATGAGAAAGCTTGCGTCCGAACATCCATCCGAGATTGTCGGAGAAGAAATCCGCAAATTATATAGCTGGAATGGCGAAGATAAGTTGATTAACAACTAATTTGTAAAACGATTTCATTGGGGGACTGTTGCTTTAGCAGAAAGGATGATGTTTCTGCTATAAGCGGCAGTCCTTTTACAATAATACAGAGGTTTAAAGAGCATGATTAAATTGATTGTTTCCGATATTGACGGAACATTAGTGGGAGACGGACAGGGGGAGGGTGCGTTAAACCCGGAATACTATAAGGTGGTTCATGAACTTTCAGAAAGAGGGATTAAGTTTATGGCTTGCAGCGGCAGGCAGCGGCTGAGCATTGCCAAGCTGTTCCGCCCGGTTGAAGATGAAATCTATTATGCCTGTGACGGTGGAAGCATGGTCTTTGATTCGGAGAAGCTATTGTTTGCAAAGGTTCTGGATCGAGAGACGGCAAACGGGATTATACGGGACGCCGCTGAAATACCACAGTGCGATATTATGGTATGCGGCACGAAACGGGCTTACTGCCGGAGTGAAGACAGCGAACTGTACCGCTGGATGGTAAATGGCTATGGATATGATATACAGGCTGTTGGGAGTCTTATAGATAATGTGGAAGATGATATTGTGAAGGTGTCCATCTATCATCACGATAAAGCGGAGGAACTGACGAATCCATGGTTTCGCCCTAAATGGCAGGATAAGGTAAAGCTGACACTGGCCGGAATACAGTGGCTGGACTGTGTGCCGCCGGAGGCAGGGAAGGGTTCTGCCGTTTCTTTTATGCAGAAAAAATTTCATATCCGGGCAGAAGAGACCATCGTTTTTGGCGATAACCAGAATGATATAGAGATGTTTTCGCTGGCGGGAAAAAGTTATGCTGTTTCCAATTCGAGAGAGGAAGTAAGGCAGGCGGCAAGCCATGTGTGTGATAGTTATATGAAAGATGGTGTGTTAAAAGTCTTGCAAAATATATAGAAATATGCTATCATGACAAAATGTGACAAATATTAACGAATGATAAAAATTTTAAGAATTATTTTGTTCTAAAACGGAATATGTCCTCATATATATACTTATGTATAGAAGAAGTCTGACTATTTATCAGACGAATAAACAAAGGGGGTCATATTTCAATGACAGATAAGATTTTAGGAAACAATCAGGTTAATATTTATGGTGAAGTGGTAAGTGAGTTTACTTACAGCCACGAGGTATACGGCGAAGGATTTTATATGGTTCAGCTTTCTGTAAAGCGGCTGAGCAGGGTTTATGATAATATTCCGCTTATGATTTCCGAGCGTTTAGTAGATGTAACCAAGGATTATAGAGGTTGTTTTATGGAGGCGAGTGGACAGTTCCGCTCTTATAACCGCCATGAAGCGAACCATAACCGATTGGTGTTATCGGTGTTTGTCAGAGATTTACATATTGATGAGACGGAGCAGGACAGTGAAAAGCCAAACTACATTTTCTTAGATGGGTATTTGTGCAAACCGCCTGTTTATCGTAAAACTCCGCTGGGACGCGAAATTGCAGATCTTTTGATGGCAGTAAACCGTCCGTACGGAAAGTCAGATTATATTCCTTGTATATGCTGGGGGAGAAATGCCAGATATGCAGATGGTTTTGAGGTAGGGGAACACGTGCAGCTCTGGGGAAGGATTCAGAGTCGCGAATATCAAAAACAGATAGCCGAGGAACAGTATGAGACGAGAGTGGCATATGAAATCTCGGTAAGCAAGCTGGAATGTGTAGAAGACAGCAGCGAAATCATAGCAGCTTCGGAAATTCCAGAGGAATCGTCAGAGGAACCGATGGAGAATCATATTAATACTATGCTATAATGTTCTCCGTATTTATATAAAGTGATTTTACGGATATTTTACAGATAAGATATCGAGAAAGGAATTACACAAAATGAATACACGGATTGTGCAGGCGTTTTACGGTCAGGGCAAGGGAAAAACTTCAGCGGCTGTGGGGCAGGCATTGAGAGAAGCAGGACAGGGACAGCATATTACCATTATTCAGTTTCTGAAAGGAAAGGTAGCAGACGAATTTCAAATTTTAACGCAGTTAGAGCCGGATGTGCAGATTTTCCGCTTTGACCAGTCAGCAGTCAATTACTGTGAACTGTCAATTCAGGAGAAGGAAAAAGAGAAGCAGAATATCCTGAATGGGTTTAATTTTGCCAAGAAGGTAATTGAAACCGGAGAAAGTGATATTATTATTCTGGACGAATTGCTGGGGCTCGTAGATTTAGGCATCATCCATATCAATGATGTGATTGAGCTGCTTCAGTCAGAGGGTGATTACAAAAAACTGTATATCACAGGCAATAATCTGGCTGAGCCTTTAGTTCCATACATAGATGTCATTTGTGAAATTTCATTACAAAAAGATAACACTTGACCTTTTAATATGAGAGTGTTATCCTAAAATATGAAGGTAGAGGTGCGGACTTTATCAGTAAGATGCCAGACATAGTCAGGTATGGGGGAAGGTCTCTGAAAGGAAAGTCTGCCGAAGATAGGAAACCCCTGATGTTTTTCTGTCTGGGCATATAGTGAAGAACTATATGACTGTCATCTGTAAGATGGAGTGCTACTCATATGATTGAGCTTATAGAAGGAGTTGGCGCTATGCCGGCTCCTCTTTATTTTAGCGGAAAGGATGGAAAATATGTCAATATTTACAGGAGCGGGTGTGGCTCTTATTACACCAATGAACGAGGATGGCAGTGTAAACTATAGCAAGCTGGAGGAAATTATTGAATTTCAGATTGCAAACCATACGGATGCAATTATTATCTGTGGGACAACAGGAGAGGCGTCAACTTTATCGGAGGAGGAACATCTGGAATGTATCCGTTATACCTGCGAGGTAGCAAAAAAGAGAATTCCTGTGATTGCCGGAACAGGTTCCAATTGTACAGAAGCGGCGGCCTATCTTTCTGAGGAGGCAGAAAAAGGCGGTGCAGACGGTCTTTTACTGGTAACGCCGTATTATAATAAAGCAACACAGAACGGATTGAAGGTTCATTTTAAGAAAATATTAGAAAATGTAAAGATTCCGGCGCTGCTTTATAATATACCGGGACGAACCGGAACAAAAATTTTGCCACAGACATTAATGGATATGTGGAAAGAGATACCGAATGTAGTCGGAGTAAAGGACGCAACCGGGGATATTTCTGAGGTGGCAGAGGTGATGAATCTTTCAGACGGAAAGATAGATTTGTATTCCGGAAACGATGACC
Organism: Lachnoclostridium sp. UBA3262; assembly: GCA_002362575.1. Classification (GTDB taxonomy): domain Bacteria; phylum Bacillota; class Clostridia; order Lachnospirales; family Lachnospiraceae; genus Eubacterium_F. The sequence continues at coordinate 99,129 of DEUM01000009.1, forward strand.
AGATTACGCCAGTTCTCTCTCTTGGTGGAAAGGGTGTTATCTCGGTTCTCTCCAACATTTTGCCACAGGAGACGCATGATATCGTTGCCTCCTACATGGATGGAGATGTAGTTCGGAGCAGAGAACTGCAGTTGAAGTATTTGAATCTGATTAAAGCTTTATTCTGTGAGGTAAATCCGATTCCAGTAAAGAAGGCGATGAACCTGATGGGAATGAATGTGGGCAGTCTGCGTCTGCCGTTGACGGAGATGGAGGAAGCAAATGCCAAAAATTTGGCAGAGCAGATGAAATTGGCAGGTATTACATTAAAATAATGTGTATTACAGACTAGGAGGAAAAGATGACCAGAATTATTATGAGCGGATGCAACGGCATGATGGGAAGGACAATTACCAATATTGTAAAAGAGGATGCAGAGGCAGAAATTGTGGCGGGCATTGATTTAGTGGACAATGGGGAAAATTCATACCCGGTATTTAAAAGTATTACAGATTGTACTGTGGAGGGGGATGTTGTCATTGATTTTTCTACGCCAAAAGTCCTCGACAAGCTGTTAGCGTATGGAGAGAAAAATAATGTACCGCTTGTTTTATGCGCAACCGGATACAGTGAGGAACAGCTGGCAGAGATTGAAGCGGCGTCTGAGAAGGTTGCTGTGCTGAAATCGGCAAATATGTCACTTGGAATCAATACCTTGCTGAAGCTCGTTCAGGATGCAGCCAAAGTGTTAGCGGCCGAGGGGTTTGATGTAGAGATTGTGGAGAAACACCATAATCAGAAGCTGGATGCTCCTTCCGGGACAGCATTGGCGTTGGCAGATTCTGTCAATGAGGCAATGGGAAACCAGTACGAATATATATATGACCGTTCCCAGAGACGGGAAAAAAGAGATAAGAAAGAATTGGGAATCTCTGCTGTGCGTGGCGGTACGATTGTCGGCGACCATGATGTGATTTTCGCCGGTACGGACGAGGTTATTACCTTTTCCCATATGGCGTACAGCAAGGCGGTATTTGGAAAAGGTGCGGTATCAGCGGCGAAGTTCCTGAAAGGGAAAGAAGCTGGACGCTATGAAATGGCAGATGTGATTGCGGCAAATTAAAATGGAGATAGTATGAAACCGATTAAAATAAAAAATATTGCAGAGGCAGTGTCCGGTACTCTGGTATGGGGTGACGGAGAGGCAGAAGTCACAAGTGTTGTGACCGATTCGAGAGAAGCAGGGGCGGGGGTGCTGTTCGTTCCTATTATTGGAGAGAGAGTAGATGCGCACCGTTTTATACCTGAGGTGCTTGAAAAGGGAGCTGCCTGTGTATTTTCGTCGCAGGCGGCAGACACAGAAGCGTACTCCCATGACGCTAAGGGAGCGTGCATTTATGTAAAGGATACGCTCCGTGCCTTGCAGGATTTTGCAGGCTGGTACCGGGCGCAGTTTGCCCTTCCGGTGATTGGCATTACGGGAAGTGTAGGAAAGACGACGACAAAGGAAATGATTGGAGCGGTTCTGGAGAGGAAATACGAGACGCTGAAAACGATTCGGAACCTGAACAGCCAGATCGGAGTCGCCCTGATGATGTTTCATCTGGAGGAAACGACGGAAATGGCAGTATTTGAAATGGGAATCAGTATGCCGGGGGAGATGGACCGGCTGGTAGAAATAGCGAAGCCATCGACTGCTGTTATGACAAATATTGGTGTATCTCACATTGGGAACCTTGGCTCAAGGGAAAATATATGTGCAGAAAAGGGAAAGATTCTGATGCGGTTTGGTAAAGACGGAAGGCTGTATGTTTGCGGAAATGGGGATTTAAAGGAGCTTTCCAAAGCCAATATTCCTTATGGGAAGTGTCAGGGAAATTGTGAGACGATTTATTACGGAACAGAAAAGGATTGTCTATATTACGGGGATAATATCCATACCGATGGGACAGGGCAGACATTTACCTTTCATTATCCGGAAGGCGAGGAAGACATAGAGCTGTCCGTTATGGGGGCTCACAATGTAAACAATGCCATTGTTGCACTTGCTCTCGCCCTGCAGTACGATGTTCCACTTTCCGAGGCAAAAAAGGCGTTAAAAGCATATCAGCCGATTGCCATGCGGGGCGTGGTAAAGGAAGTGGCAGGAGTCCACATCATTGATGACACATATAATGCCAGCCCGGATTCGGTAAATAGCAATCTGGATGCGTTATTTGACTATAGTGGGAAGGGAAAGAAGGTTGCCGTACTGGCCGACGTGCTGGAACTGGGCGAGCGTTCCCGCGAACTTCATGAGGAAATGGGAGCCTTCATTCTTGCAGAGATGGAGAAGGGGAAAAAACTTTCTCTTCTTGTTACCGTAGGAGAAATGGCAGAGTACATAAGCCGCTATGTAGCGAACCGCACGGATATTCCGGTTATCCATTGCAGGGATAATAAAGCGGCAGCGGAGGCGGTCAGAAAACATATGACAGCCGGGGACTGGATACTCGTGAAGGGTTCCCGCGGCATGCACATGGATGAAGTGGTAGAGCAATTGACAAAGGAGTGACAGACAGGGTGTTTGCGGATGTGATTGTAGATATTTCAGTGGATGCCCTTGACAGGACATTCCAATACAAGATTCCAGAGCCGATGAGGGATTCCGTATCGGTCGGTACGCGTGTGACGATTCCCTTTGGCAGGGGAAACCGGAGGATGTCCGGTTTTGTCATAGGAATTTCAGATACGCCGCTGTGGCCGGTAGAGAAGATGAAGGAATTGCTCACTGTGGAGGAAAAAGAGCTCCCGGTGGAGGGGCAGCTCATTAAGCTGGCGGCGTGGATTCATGAGCGTTATGGAGCGACAATGAATGAGGCACTGAAGACGGTGCTGCCAATAAAAAAACAGGTTAAGTCAGTGGAGGAGCACTGGCTTAATTTTGTCGTTTCGGAAGCTGAGGCAAGGAGGGAACTGGATAAATGCCGGCTGAAGCATTTTAAGGCAAAGGCAAGGCTCTTGCAGGGAATGTTGGAAGAAGGCGGGGAGATGACGGCACAGACTGCCGCCAAAAAGTACGGGGTTACAAAATCAGTGATTGACGGTATGGTGAAGAATAAAATTATTTCCGTGACAGATAAACGCCGTTACCGGAATCCGATACAGCAGACACCGGACAAGACGGAAAATAATCCTGTCATTTGTCTGAATCAGGAACAGCAGGGGATTGTCGATGATTTCTCAGAGGAATACGGGCAGGGAATCCGGCGTACCTATTTGCTATACGGAGTAACGGGAAGCGGCAAGACAGAAGTATATATGGAAATGATACAGCAGACACTAAGACAGGGGAAACAGGTTATTGTACTGATTCCTGAAATTGCTCTTACTTATCAGACTGTAAAACGGTTTCAAGGCCGTTTTGGTGACCGGGTGTCTATATTGAATTCCCGTATGTCGGACGGGGAGCGCTATGACCAGTATGAACGCGCCAAAAAGGACGAAATAGATATAATAGTAGGGCCCCGCTCTGCTTTATTTATTCCGTTTTCTGCATTGGGACTGATTATAATGGATGAGGAGCATGAGACAAGTTATAAGAGTGAAAATCCACCGAAGTACCATGCGAGGGAGGTTGCCATACAGAGGGCGAAAATGTCGGGGGCCAGTGTGGTGCTCGGTTCCGCAACCCCTTCGGTGGAGAGCTATTATGCGGCAGAACAGGGGGAATATAAGCTGTACCGCATGGAAAAGAGGGCTGGGGAGGCTGTATTTCCGACTGTGCACACGGTGGATTTGCGGAATGAGTTAAAAGAGGGAAACCGTTCAGTATTCAGCCGTCTGTTACAGGAAAAGATAGAGGAGCGGCTGCGACGGGGAGAGCAGACCATCCTTTTTCTGAACCGTCGTGGTTATGCTGGGTTTGTTTCTTGCCGTAGCTGTGGTTATGTGTTAAAATGTCCTCATTGTGAGGTTTCCATGACAGCACATAAAAACCACGTAGGTGATGTGGATACGCTTGTCTGCCATTACTGCGGGCACAGCGTGTATATGCCGGAAAAATGTCCAGAGTGTGGTTCTCCGTATATCGCTTCATTCGGACTTGGAACGCAGAAGGTAGAAGATATGCTGCACCGCCGTTTCCCGCAGGCACAGGTGCTTCGGATGGATGGAGATACAACGACGGGAAAAAATGGGCATGAGTCAATATTAAAACGTTTCCGGGAAGGAGAGGCGGATATCCTGCTTGGCACACAGATGATAGTAAAGGGCCATGATTTCCCGAATGTCACACTAGTTGCCGCGCTGGCAGCGGACCTCAGTATGTATGCCGGAGACTACCGGAGCAGTGAGAGGACATTCCAGCTTCTGATGCAGGCGAGCGGGCGTGCCGGACGTGGCGTAAAGCAGGGAGAAATGGTAATTCAGACATACAATCCCGAGCAGTATTGTGTGGAGGCAGTCAAAAATCAGCAGGCAGAGTTTTTTTATAAAAATGAACTGGCATATCGCAGGCTTTCCTCGTATCCTCCCTTTTCATCCATGCTTGCCATACTGGTTCTGTCGGAGGAGAAGAATAAGGCAGAGGAATGTATCCGGAATCTGGCAGACAGTGTTACCTGCATGAGAGACGGAGGCGTTGTGGTGATAGGGCCATCTGAGGCGGGATTGAGCCGGGCGAGAGACCGTTACCGGTATATTTTATATATAAAATGTACCGAGGAGGATACCATACAGAAAGTAAAAAACAATATCGAGAAGATTAGCCGGAATCCAAAATGGGAAAAATGCTGTAGTGTACAGTATGATTTGAATCCATTATCCGGTTATTGATAAAAGCAGAAAAAATGGAGGTTATAACAATGGCAATAAGAAATATTCGCATTATGGGTGACGACATTTTGACGAAAAAATGCAAACCGGTAAAAGAGATGACAGAGAAGAACAGGGAACTGATACAGGATATGTTTGACACGATGTATGATGCGGACGGAGTCGGGCTTGCCGCTCCGCAGGTCGGAATTTTAAAACGAATCGCTGTCGTGGATATCACAGAAGACCACAGCCAGCCGATTGTCATTATTAACCCGGAGATTGTTTATACAGAGGGAGAACAGCGGGGGAGCGAAGGGTGTCTGAGTGTGCCGGACAAGGTCGGCATCGTGACAAGACCAAACTTTGTACGGATAAAGGCGCTGGATATGGATATGAATCCGATTGAGATAGAAGGGGAAGAACTGTTAGCGCGCGCCCTGATTCATGAGACGGAGCATTTGGATGGTATCCTTTATGTCAGCAAGGCGGAGGGAAGACTTTATGATGTAGAGGAGTTTCAGGATGAAGAATGATGTCCGGAAGGGAGGAATAGCATGAACGTTATATTTATGGGAACGCCGGACTTTGCCGTACCAGTCCTGAAGGCACTCATTGATTCTGACAGGCACGAGGTAACGGCTGTTGTGACGCAGCCGGATAAGGCAAGGGGAAGAAGCGGTAAGCTTGTCTATACCCCGGTAAAGGAAACGGCATTGGAAAACGGGATTCCTGTTCATACGCCGGAACGCATAAAAGCGCCGGAGTTTGTGGAGGCGCTAAAGAAAATTCCCTGTGATGTAATCGTTGTTGTGGCGTTTGGGCAGATTTTGTCACAGGAGATATTAGATATTCCCCAGTACGGCTGTATCAATGTACACGCCTCCCTTCTTCCAAGATGGCGGGGAGCGGCCCCGATGCAGTGGGCGATACTGGAAGGGGATAAAAAAACAGGGATTACGACAATGCAGATGGACGCCGGATTAGATACCGGGGATATGCTTATGCAGACAGAGATAGAAATTCTGCCGGATGAGACGGGAGAGAGCCTGCATGATAAGATGGCATTATCTGGCGGCAGACTGCTTTTAGAGACATTAGAGGCTGTCGGAAAAGGAGAACTTCATCCGGTTCCACAGGATGGAGAAAAGAGCACGTATGCCAAAATGCTGACCAAAGAGCTGGGAAGGCTGGATATGACATGGGAGGCAGAAAAGCTGGAGCGTTATATCCGCGGGCTGAATTCATGGCCGAGCGCTTATACAAAATATAAAGGAAAGACTCTGAAGCTGTGGAGGGCAGAGGTCGTTTTGGAAGAAACCGGAGAAAAGCCGGGAACGGTAGTCGGTGTGGAAAAGGACAGCATAATGGTACAGACAGGGAAAGGGTGCCTCCGGCTGCTTGAGGTTCAGTTAGAAGGTAAAAAAAGAATGGATGCCGCCAGCTTTCTGCGCGGCGTCAGAATAGAAAAGGGTGATATGTTATGTATTTAGGTGGATTTGGTCGGGGAATGTATCTTATGTGGGATCCGACTTATATTTTAATTCTCGCAGGCGTTGTCTTGTCTATGCTGGCGTCGCTAAAGGTAAAGAGTACCTTTTCGAGATACAGCACTGTGAGAAGTGCGAGTGGCATGACAGGAGAGCAGGTGGCACACCGGATTTTATCTTATGCCGGTATTTCTGATGTGACAGTAACCCATATATCCGGGCAGTTGAATGACCACTATAATCCGAAAACAAAGGTGGTTGCTTTATCGGATGCGGTGTACGGGAGCAATTCTGTGGCGGCAATCGCAGTGGCCGCCCATGAGTGCGGACATGTGATTCAGCATGCGAAGGCGTATAAACCACTGTCGATAAGGACAGCACTGGTACCGGTTGCCAACTTTGGCTCCGGGGCTTCATGGTTTGTAATTCTTGCCGGAATCATTTTTAGTATTCCGTCCTTAGTAACGGCTGGTATTGTCCTGTTCAGTGCGGCTGTTTTATTTCAGATTGTGACGCTGCCGGTAGAGTTCAATGCCTCTGGGCGCGCTCTGCGCATTTTACAGGAAACAGGTATACTTGGACATAATGAAGGCCGTGATGCGGGGAAGGTGCTCCGTGCGGCGGCATTGACTTATGTAGCTGCCGCTGCAGCTTCAATTTTACAATTACTGAGATTGATACTATTGTTTGGAAGGAATCGGAACGACGGATGAGAGAGCTTGCCTACGAGATTGTATTCGGAACACTGGAAAAGGGAAAACACAGTGACTTTCTGCTCCATGCCATACAGGAGCGGGAGAAAACGCTGACTGTTCATCAAAAAAGTTATCTGAAGCGTCTGGCATACGGTACGATAGAGAGGGCAGTGGAGCTGGATGCGGTTCTGAACCAGTTTTCCAAAACAAGAGTCTGTCGGATGGATGCGGCGGTCCGGACTGTGCTTCGGATGGCGTTATATGAAATCCGGTATATGGAACAGGTGCCGGATGCGGCGGCATGCAATGAGGCGGTAGAGCTTGTCAGAAAAAAGGGAGTGGGGAAATACGCCGGTTTTGTCAACGGTGTTTTGAGAAATATTGTGAGGCAAAAGGACAGGATACGTTTAGAGGAAGAATGGGTTAATCTTTCCCTGCCAGAGCCATTGTTTCAGCACCTTGTATCACAGTACGGAAAGAAGACGGCAGAGAAAATTGGCAGGGCATTTCTGGAAAAGGAGAATGTTCTTACGATTCATGTAGATACAAACCGGATTCCGCTCAAGGAGTACGCCGGATTGTTAGAGGAAAAAAGCATTTCCTTCCGTCATGGATATTATATGGAAAATGCTCTGCTGCTTTCCGGAGTAAGTGATGTCTGCGCCCTGCCGGGGTATAGGGAAGGCTTCTTCTTTGTTCAGGATGAGAGCTCCATGCTTCCGGTTGTATGTGCAGGGATTAGGCCGGGGGATACGGTGATTGATGTGTGTGCAGCGCCGGGAGGAAAGACACTGCATGCGCTCCATATGTTAAATGGGGATGGGCATGTAAGTGCCCGCGACGTCAGCAGTAAAAAAGTAAATCTTCTAAGGGAAAATATCCAGAGGATGCAGTATAAAAATGTGGAAAGTAAGGTGTGGGATGGTGTAAAACCGGATGATGAATGGAGAGAACGGGCAGACGTGCTTCTGGCAGATGTGCCATGTTCCGGTATCGGGATTATTGGAAAAAAGCCAGAAATCAAATACCATGCACTGGAACAGGCAGAGAGACTGGTACCGTTGCAGAGGAAAATCTGTGAAGCGTCGGTAACGATGCTGAAACCGGGCGGTGTATTTATTTACAGCACCTGCACGATAAACCATGCCGAGAATGAAGAAAATGCAGCATGGCTGGAGGAGCATCTGGGGCTTAGGCGGGACAGTATAGATAAGTTTCTCCCAGCGGTGCTCCGAAACAGAATGACAGAACAGGGAATGTTGCAGATGCTTCCCGGCGTACAAAAGACCGACGGCTTTTTTGTAGCGCGTTTTATAAAGGTCTGACAGGGCGGCACAGTACAAGGAAGGTTCAGTATGGATATAAGAAACTGTAATGAAGAAGAAATGAAAGAGATTGCGAAAGAATTCGGCGAAAAAGAATTCCGTGGAAAGCAGATGTTTGAATGGATACATGGAAAACAGATACAGGATTTGGATGAGATGACAAATCTTTCGGCGGAGTTCCGCCGCCGTCTGAAGGAAAAGTACCGGATATCCGGGATGGAAGTCTTGGAAAAACAGATATCCAGTAAAAAAGATACAATCAAATATTTATTTTCCCTGCCGGACGGCAATGTAATTGAGAGCGTATGGATGAAATACCGGCATGGGAACAGTGTCTGCATTTCCTCGCAGGTCGGCTGCCGGATGGGATGTACCTTCTGTGCCTCCACACTGACCGGACTGACAAGGAATCTGACAGCGGGGGAGATGCTTTCCCAAGTGTATGAAATTCAGAGAGATACCGGTGAGAGGGTTTCGAATGTAATTGTGATGGGGATTGGCGAGCCGCTGGATAATTATGACAATCTTATTAAATTTATAAAGCTCTTATCCAGCGAGAAGGGAATCCGAATCAGCCAGAGAAATATTACGGTTTCTACATGTGGGCTGGTTGAGAAGATAAGGGAGCTTATGAAGGAGCGGCTGCAAATCACGCTGGCTATCAGTCTGCATGCGCCAAATGACGAAATCCGCAGGGAGACGATGCCTGTCGCAAGGAAATATTCGATTGATGAAATATTTGAAGTGTGCCGTGAATATTTTGAAATGACGGGCAGGCGCATTACCTTTGAGTACAGTATGATACGGGGGATAAATGATAAAAAGGAGCACGCGAAGGAACTGGCGGAGCGCTGCAGAGGGCTCAACTGCCATATAAATTTAATTCCGCTCAATGAGGTAAAAGAACGAAATTGCTTGCGTTCTGCGGATTCTGATATAGAGAGGTTTAAAATAATACTTGAAAAAAATCGAATAAATGTTACTATTAGAAGAGAGATGGGAAGCGACATAGACGCTGCCTGCGGTCAGTTACGAAAGAAATTTTTGAATCCGGCCGGTAAAAATCAGAGGAGGTCAGACTGTGAATACATTTTCGATAACAGATACGGGACGAGAACGAAATAGTAATCAGGATTGTGTGTTTTGTGAAGAAAATGCAGTCGGAAATTTCCCGAATTTGTTTATTGTGGCAGATGGTATGGGAGGACACAGAGCAGGAGATACGGCATCCAGAATGTGTGTGGATGAGGTGGTCAGACAGATTCAGACGACAGACCGGAGAACACCTGTCAGTGTTTTTGAGCAGGCAATGAATACTGCGAACCGCGCAATATACCAGCGGGCCATGGAAGATGCGGCATTGTCAGGAATGGGGACCACGATGGTGGGAACCACAATCGAAAACAATATAGCGTATATTGTAAATGTCGGAGACTCACGCTTATACCGCCTGAGGGATTCCCTTCGGCAGATTACGGTGGACCATTCACTGGTGGAGGAAATGGTTCAGTCAGGAGAGATCCAAAAGGATGAAATGCGGACACATCCGAATAAGAATATTATTACACGCGCTCTTGGTACAGACGAATCTGTACGTCCGGACTGCTTTGAGATTGAAGTGAAGGAAGGGGACGTGCTGTTGTTATGTTCAGACGGATTGTCAAATATGTTAGAGGATAATCAAATAGAAAAAATATTAAAAGAGAATGCAGAAGATATGAAACAGGCAGGCGAGCGTTTAGTACAGCAGGCAAATGAAGCCGGTGGCAAAGACAACATCAGCGTGATTTTGATTCGACTGTAAAGGAGTGGATTTGAGATGATTAGTATTGGAACAATGATTGGAAACCGCTATGAGGTAATTGAGAGAGTGGGAAGCGGAGGTATGGCAGATGTTTTTCGTGCCAAAGACCATCGGCTGAACCGTTTTGTGGCGGTCAAGGTTTTAAAAAATGAATATGGCGAGGACACGAAGCTTGTGACGAAGTTCCATCAGGAAGCACAGGCAGTTGCGTGTCTGTCACATCCGAATGTTGTCGGTGTGTATGATGTCGGGGAAGAAGATGAAATGCACTATATCGTCATGGAGTTTGTCGACGGTATTACTTTGAAAAAATATATAGAGAAAAAGGGAAAGCTTTCCGTGAGGGAAGCGGTAGGAATCGGTCTGCAGATTGCAAATGGATTGGAAGCGGCACATAGTAACCATATTATTCATAGGGATATTAAGCCGCAGAATATATTGATATCCAAAGACGGTACAGCAAAGGTTAGTGATTTTGGAATTGCCAAGGCGGCAAGCTCGAACACGATTACAGCAAACGCTATGGGTTCGGTACACTACATTTCTCCGGAACAGGCCAGAGGAGGTTTCAGTGACGAAAAAAGTGATATCTATTCACTGGGTGTTACGATGTACGAGATGCTGAGTGGAACACTGCCATTTAGTGGAGAAAGTGCGGTAGCGGTAGCGCTGGCGCACATTCAGGAGGATGCAACGCCGCTTGCAGCGATAGATGCAACAATTCCGCACGGTCTCAGCAATATTGTGGCAAAGTGTATGCAGAAGAAAACGGAGCTCCGTTATCCGACGGTAGCAGATCTGATTGCCGATATGAAGATGTTCTTACAGGATCCGGCGGGGGAATATGGAGTGATAAAGTCTCTCTATGAAAATGCAGAGACCATATTTATTCCGAGCGGGGATGTCGATACACTGAAAGCGGCTTCCGGCAAGGTGTCCGCCTCCAGTGAGGAGGATAATTCGGAAGAACCGGAGGAGGATTCGGACGGTGATGTGGATCCAAAACTGGAAAAGGCTCTGATAATAGGAAGTATTGTTGTAGCGATTATTATCGGTATTGTTTTGATTTATATGCTTGGTAAGTTTATTGGTTTCTGGGGTGGTTCCCCGGTAACGACGGCACCTCCGGCCCCTTCTGCGAGCAGTCCGGCAGAGGTAAGCAGCACGCCGGGAACCGATGTGGATGACCCTACGGTAGTTCCAGATATTTCGGATATGATTAAAGATCAGGCGATTGTGGAACTGCAGAATAATGATTTGCAGTATAAATTTACGGAACAGGAGTCCGATACAGTAGAGAAGGGCAAGGTAATCGGAACGAATCCGGAAATCGGTTCTACGGTAGAGAAGGGGAGCAGTGTTGAGGTATTTATCAGCTCCGGGCCGAAAAAGGTAAATCTGCAGTCTGTCATGGGAGAAACACCGGAGCAGGCTCGAAGCATATTAGAGGCAGCGGGCTTTACCGTCAAAACAGGTGCGAAGGTATACAGTACCTCGGTAGAAAAGGGCAAGATTGCTTACTCCGATCCGAAGGGAGGAGCAAGAGTTCTCCCCGGAGCAACGATTACCATTTATGAGAGCAAAGGACCACAGGAAACCTATGTAAAGGTGCCGGACTTAATCGGAAAGACAAAGAGTCAGGCAAAAGCCGCCCTTGAGGCAAAAGGACTGGAACTGGGTGATGCGACAAGCACGGCGTATTCATCCAATGTAGAAAAGAACCGTGTATGTCTGCAGAGCAAGAAACAGGGAGCTAAGGTAAAGAAAGGTACAACCGTTGACATTACGCTGAGTCTTGGACAGGAACAGACGTATTCTTATTACAGTAATGCAGTACAGATTGACAGTCCGTTTGATTATCCGTCGGATGATCCGGCGATGATTAAAATTGTGCTGAGTCAGGATGGGAAGACGCGTGTGGTAGAAAATGTCAAAAGAAGCTATGATGATTTCCCGCTTACGATTCAGAATGTTAAAGGGTACAGTGCCTCTACCGGGGAGCTTACTGTATATATGAACGGTTCACCGGTAGAAACTTATCAGGTAGAGTTCCGGAGAGTTGCGCATTGATGCAGGGAAAGATTATAAAAGGAATTGCTGGATTTTACTATGTTTTTTGTGAGGATGACAGACTGTATGAGTGTAAGGCAAAGGGAATTTTCCGCAAAGACGGAATCAAGCCCTATGTCGGCGACAATGTAGTGATTCAGGTCTTAGAGAAAGAGAAAAAAATTGGAAATATAGAAGAAATACTGTCTCGTAAAAATGCGCTGCTCCGTCCTGCCGTGGCAAACGTGGACCAAGCAATGGTAATTTTTGCAATGGCAGAACCGATGCCGAATCTAAATCTTTTGGATCGCTTTCTCGTTATGATGGAGAGAGAGGGTGTAGAAACTGTTATCTGTTTTAGTAAACAGGATATTGTGTCAGAACAGGAAGAAGAACGTTTAAAGTCAATCTATGAAAAATGTACAAACCGGGTGCTAACCTTTAGTAATAAAGAAAATACCGGTATTCAGGCAGTTAAAGACTGCCTGAGAGGTAAGACGACGGTGCTTGCCGGGCCATCCGGAGTGGGAAAATCCAGTCTTGTCAACCGGATTTTTCCACAGGCAGAGTCGGAGACAGGGGCTATCAGCGAAAAAATAGGGAGGGGAAAGCATACAACCAGACATTCGGAGCTTTTTCATATTGGGAAGGATTCGTATCTGTTTGATACACCCGGTTTTAGTTCATTGAAGGTGCCGGAGATAGAAAAGGAAGAATTGCACCGTTATTTTACTGAATTTTTACCGTATGAAGGACAGTGCCGTTATATTGGCTGTTCTCATATTCATGAGCCGGGCTGTGTAATTAAAGAGGACTTGGAAAAAGGGAAAATCTGTCGTAGCCGTTATGAAAATTATGTGCAGATGTATGAAGAACTGGCAGAAGCCGAGAAAAGGAAAAATTGGAGGAATAGGAAATGATCTACAAGTTGTCAGCATCCATTTTAGCAGCAGATGTTTCAAAACTAGGAGAAGAATTACAGACAGTACAGGATGCGGGGGTAGATTATATCCATATTGATGTGATGGACGGTATATTTGTACCAAATATTTCGTTTGGTATTCCGATAGTGGCGGGACTTAGAAAATGTGTCGGCACTTTTTTTGATGTTCATCTGATGATTGTCGAGCCGGAGAAATACATAGAGAGGTTCGCACAGGCAGGGGCGGACGGCATTACGGTACACGCAGAAGCTTGTGAGGATTTGGAACGGGCAATAGATGAGATTTTGCGGTGTGGTAAAAAAGCAGCAGTGTCGGTTTGCCCTGACACCGATATCGATGTGATTCTTCCCGTATTAGATAAGCTGTCTATGGTGTTGATTATGACGGTTCATCCCGGATATGGTGGTCAGAAGATTATAAGGGAAACTTTTGATAAGGTTAGAAGGCTGCGCCAGATTATTACAGAGAGAGCGCTTTCTGTTGATATTGAGGTGGATGGGGGAGTGAATTTCGATAATGTGGGTGAGATTATGGAGGCAGGCGCCAATGTTTTTGTCGCAGGAACAAAGGTTTTTAAAGGGAATATAACGGAGAATGTGAAGAATTTTAAAAAGAAATTTCAAATCGACTAAGGGGAGACAGAGAATGTATCAGATTGCACTTTGTGATGATGAGGTGGAAGAACTGGATAAGTCAGAGTCTATATTGAAGTCTTACAGAGAACAGCATACGGTCTATGATTTTTCTATTGAGCGTTTTGAAGATGTAAATGAACTGCTTCGGATGGTAAGAGAGAAAGAATATGTGCCGGATTTGCTGTTTATGGATATTTATATGCCGGACAAGCAAGGCATTGAAGCGGCGAAAGAATTACGGGAGATGGGAAGCAAGTGTCGACTTGTTTTTCTCACGACATCTATGGATCACGCTTTGGATGCGTTTCGCGTGGAGGCTTCCCAGTATCTTGTAAAGCCGATTCATAAAAAGAAAATGTTTCCTCTGCTTGATAAGCTTTTAGGAGAAATAGAAAAGGAACAGAAAAAGTATATACCGTTTCGTATAGAGAATAAGATTTACCGGATAGCGCTGTCAGATATTGTATTTTGTGAGGCACAGAAAAAATGTCAGTGTATTTATCTGTCGGATGGCGAGGAGTATCTCGTTCGAATGACGATGGCAAAAATTTGTGAGATGCTTTCTGAATATCCGGAGTTTGTTAAGGTGGGGATAAGTTACATTGTGAATTTAGAACATGTGGAAAGTCTTAGTACACGAGAGCTGCAGATGGACAATGAAAGGAAAGTGTATCTGCCAAGAGGTTCCTATCAAACCTTTAGAGAACGGTATTTTGACTATTATTTTGAAGATTTTGAGCAAGAATAGTTAATGAGCTTTCAAAGTATACCCGAAAAAGTGCAAATCGTACCCGATGTATTGTAAAAATAGCAAAATATGTGTTATTTTTAACTTGTTAAGTTTGTGTAAGTTGGAAAAAGAGGACAACAAAGGAGTACGAAGGGGATGCTAGGAGGCTCATTTTGGATTGCTGGATTACGCAATATTATGGGGGCGGGGTTAATGATGTCAGTTTTTCTTTTATTAGACCGCCCGAAGCTATCTATGAAAAAGACGGTTTGGTATTATATTATTTTTGCGCTGTTGCTTGTATTGCTTTATGGATTCTGGTATCTGGCTGACCATGTAGGTTATGTTCGGTTTGCCGGGATGGTTTCTTTTCTAGTAGTCGGGGCATTTCTAATTTTTATGAGCGCAGATACGATATATTTATCTTTTTATAAACTTACACTGGGGTTTTATCTAATGTCTGTGACAGTGTTTTGTGGAGTCGATGTGTCGCGTATATGGTTCAATGGCAGCATATGGGCAGATATCGTGACACGCATTGTGATAGAAACGGCTATGCTTTATGTAATAATATTCAAGGTGCGGAAAAGCTTTCATGAGGGGATTGATTATCTGCGGGAGGAAATGAACTTTTTCAGTATGATTACTGTTCTTTTATCCATTCTGATTGCCGCGTTTATGGCACTTTGGCCAAGTGCGTATCGGTTCTCCATGCTTCACGTTGTCAGGACCATTGTGCTTTTCTTTATGGCGGGAATTATTCAGTATATGGTTTTTAAAGTTTATCTCCATAAAGGAAGGGAGCGCCATTATCAGGTCGAGAAAGAATTTCTTGAGACAAATGAACGTCTGATACGTCGACAAATGGAACTGATGAGTGACTCGAAGGAGGAGCTGGCAAGAGTTCGGCACGATATTCGTCATCACTGTCTTTTAATCGAAGAATATATTCGAAAGGAAGAAAATAATAAGCTGCTCGCTTATGTAAAGCAGTATAAGGAAGACGTGGAAAGTGTTGCGGAAAGAGAGTATATTTGTGGGAATGAAACAATCAATAGCATTTTATCTGTTTATATAAAGCAGGCTAAAAAGGAAAAAATTGAAGTTTCGATGCTGGTAAGGGCGGAGGGAGAGATAGCTGTCCGTGATGTTGACTTAGTGGCTGTTATTGCCAATATATTTGAGAATGCAATTCATGGCTGTCTCGCCTCTGGCAAACCGAGGCCAAAGATTCATATCTCACTTACAAGGAAAGGGAAAAAATGGTTATTTTGTGCAGAAATACCTGTGCAGAAAATATTAAGATGATAAACGGTGTACCGAAACCGTATATGGGAAATGGAGTTGGCATATCAAGTGTTCTGAAGGTAGTATCGTATTACAATGGAGAGTCGGAGTTCATTGTAGAAGACGGAATGTTTATAGCGAGAATCCTTTTAAATATTCCGGGATAATAATTAGGAAAAAAAAGAATTACAATACAATATAAACAGCAGAAGGGAGAAAGGATTATGAGAAGAACAATCAAAGGGAAACTGACAATCAGTGTTATCTGTATTGTGGCGGTCAGCATTATATTGACAACGATAGGAATTGTCATAATAGCAGGGAGAAATCTGATACGAAATCAGACGGATGCGCTACAGCTCAATGCGGACAAATATGCAGAGGAAATCAATACATGGATTGAAAATGAAAAAATGCTTGCGGATGGAGCGGCAAAGAGTATTGTGTCTGCTGGTAACACGGAGGATAAGTTTTTACAGTCTGTTCTTGATACTTATGCAAAGGACAGAGAGGAACTTTTAAACTTGTATTGTGGAACGAAGGATTGAGATGGTCAAGCATTTTTGTA
>DEUM01000064.1:0-534 GCA_002362575.1 Lachnoclostridium sp. UBA3262
GAATAAAACATTTCTGACAAACAGAACAAACATCCGTGGCATGCTCCGGGACCTACAGGTCATGCGGCGGTACCGCCAGCGGAAAGGAGAAATACCGGATGTATGTAACGAGGGATAAGTATTACAGTGATGGCGTGACCGAAGTCACATCCCCCTTCTTTACCTGCCTGTGTCCGGCCGGGCATACTTACTGGCGGACCACACCGGCAGAGACCTGTGATATTTGTGGAAAGAAACTGAAGAAATGTACTCAGCCGGACGCAGAAAAAATGTAAAAAAGTAGAACAGCCAGCAAAAGCTGACTGCCCGACAACAAAAATACTTTTAAAAGATCAAAATACAGTCTAAGTATAGCATGTATGTCGGGAAAAGTCAAGAAAAAGCAAAGAAAAACAGGGGTTTTAGTCCCCTTTTTACAACTTGCTAAAAGTATTAGTTTTAGGAGAACATCATGCCATACATCGAACGAATCACAAGAGCAGGTGTGGCTATCTTTGTTGACCGATACCACAGCCCAAGATATCCCGGAAAACC
>DEUM01000064.1:821-9743 GCA_002362575.1 Lachnoclostridium sp. UBA3262
CACATCGTACTAACCTATGAGTATGGGAAACGTCCAGCCACCCCGGAACTGGCACAGAAGGATTTGCGGGAATGGATGAATGAACTAAGGAAACAGGCCAAGAAGGTGGGAATCGTCATTAAATATGTCATGGGAACAGAAATCGGCTCACACGGCGGTCTGCACCACCATGTTATCATCAACAAAATATCCCGGGACTGGATTTGTGACTTATGGCCGCACGGACAGGTACGTTTTGGGCGAAGCCTAGATGACACCGGCGAATGGTCGAAGCTGGCGTCCTATATCGTCAAATGCAAAATCCAGTGGAAAAAGAACGGCTGTAAAGGGCGTGCATGGAGCTCATCCAGAAACCTAACTCGCCCGGAACCGGAGATAACCATTATATCTAACCGCCAGACATATAGGAAAGAGCCGAGACCGAAGAAAGGCTATTACATAGATAAACAAAAAACGAGACAGGGAACCCATGAGGTAACCGGATATCCGTACCTGTCCTATGTCATGGTAAAAGAAGACCAGTGGGAAGGGGGATAGCCATGCTGGTACAGATATACATAGAGATTATAACCACTGGAAGATTTGAGTGCTGCGATGGCAAATACGCCTGCGTGCTGGAAGTGGAAATAAACGGCCAGCCGGTCAGCCGGACGCACTACGGCGCATGGACGGACATATCCATACAGCGGTTACAGCTCCGGGCGTGCATTACCGCCATGTCACACATCACAAAGGAAAGTGAAATTGAAATCCACATCAACGCCCCTGCCATTGCCGCGGCATTTGACAATAAAACCAAAGAAAACACCGGAAAGAACGCCGATTTGTGGAATCAGTTTATGGAACTGTGTGAACCGCACCTAGTGACGATATGCCATGAAAAACGGAACATCTGCACCCCGGCGCTCCGGGCAGAACTAAAAAACAGGGAAATACCGGCAAAGCCGGATAAAGAAATGAAACAGGAGAAACTGGAATGAAAAGTATTGTACAAGAAAACTGGGAGGAATGTTACCTGTGCGGGCGGAACAGGACAGCGGATCCATGCGGGTTAGAGGAACATCATATATTTGAGGGCAATCCCGGAAGAAAGCTGTCCGAGAAATACGGACTGAAAATACATATATGCGGGGAACGATGCCACCGGAACGGAGCAGAATCCGTGCATAAAAATAAATTAGTAAGAAGGACGGTGCAGGCAGCAGGGCAAAAAGCCTTTGAAAAAGTCCACGGAACGAGGGAAGATTTTTATCGTCTATTTGGGCGGTACTACGATTAAGCACCAATGGTTTACATCACGGGTAAGCCATTTTCAAAACCTCCCGGATTTTACCGGGAGGGATATATATAAAAACAACGAAAAGTCGCCTGTGAACAATGTGGAAAAAACACCCACATCCAAAGTTTGGTATAAAGCACCAAACTGATAGGCAGCAGGGCGAAGATTGGAGGTAAACGGAGGTTTTGGCTAGCCACTAAAGTATACTTTACTCCAATCAAAAAATGAATTATTTGGATTTTTTAAAAAGCAAAATAGAGATTGCCGAGGATAGCGGATTTGACGTACAGGCAAAAGAAATCAATCCAGTATTAAAGCCACATCAGAGGGAGGCGGTCATATGGGCACTGCGGGGCGGAAGGCGCGCACTGTTCGAGAGTTTCGGGCTGGGCAAAACAATACAGGAAATAGAATTTTGCTATCAAGCAGTAAAAAAACACAAAGGGAAAGCGCTTATCGTCTGCCCATTA
This sequence comes from Lachnoclostridium sp. UBA3262, assembly GCA_002362575.1. Lineage (GTDB taxonomy): Bacteria > Bacillota > Clostridia > Lachnospirales > Lachnospiraceae > Eubacterium_F. Next base: position 2,571 of record DEUM01000064.1, read on the forward strand.
GGTGTAAAACAGGAATTTACCCATGACGCAGAAAAGCTGCTCGGATATAGTAAGCCGGAATATGTCCGGAACATGAAAGAAGTCAAAGCCTGCAGGACAGATATCATGATAACCAACTATGAGCGTGTCCGCGACGGAGATATTGAACCGGCATATTTTACTGCCACATCATTGAATGAGGCGAGTGTACTAAGAAGCTTCGGGAGCAAAACCTATCAGACGTTTCTTGATAAATTCAAAAACGTACCATACAAACTGGTTGCCACTGCCACGCCGTCTCCGAACCGCTACAAGGAACTGATACACTACGCCGGATATCTGGAAGTTATGGATACAGGTCAGGCGCTGACTAGATTTTTTCAAAGAGACAGTACAAAAGCAAACAATTTAACACTTTATCCGAACATGGAGGATGAGTTCTGGCTCTGGGTAAGCAGTTGGGCTTTATTTGTTACAAAGCCGTCGGATATCAATACTTCCTATTCCGATAGTGGATATGAACTGCCGCCGCTTGATGTAAGGTGGCATGAACTGCCGATAGCATATGGCAATGCAACTGACAGGGACGGACAGATGACATTATTTAACGAGGCGGCAGCAGGGCTGAAGGAAGCGGCAAAGACCAAAAGGGAGAGCATTGACAGACGAGTAGCAAAAATGAAGGAGATTGTCAACGAATCGCCAGATGATAATTTTATTCTTTGGCATGATTTAGAAGCCGAACGCCACGCAATCAAGAAAGCGTTGCCGGACACGGTAGATATTTATGGTTCGCAAGATTACGAGCTTCGGGAAAGGCGAGTGATTGACTTTTCAGAAGGGAAAACAAGGCTGTTTGCAACAAAGAAAGAGTTATCCGGCTCGGGCTGTAATTTTCAAAAGCATTGCCACAGAGAAATATTTCTTGGCATTGACTATGAATTTAATGATTTTATACAAGCGATTCACAGATGTTACCGTTTTTTGCAGAAAGAGCCTGTAGTCATTGATATTATCTACATGGAAAATGAGAGGACGATAAAAGATGTTCTCCTTGAAAAATGGAAGAACCACAATTATATGGTGGAACGGATGATAGAAATCGTAAAAAAATATGGGCTGTCCGGAGAAGGGAAAAAATATACGCTAAAAAGAAAGTTAGGTGTTGAGACAGTGAAAGTTGAAGGAAAAAGATATACAGCAGTCAATGACGATTGCGTTGAGGAAACAAGACGAATGAAGGACAACAGCGTTGACCTGATTCATACCTCGATTCCATTTGGTAACCATTACGAGTATTCGGCAAATTATAATGACTTCGGACATAACCAGAACACGGAGCGTTTTTTTGAACAAATGGACTTTCTGACGCCGGAGTTATTGCGAATACTGAAGCCGGGGAGAGTGGCAGCAATCCATGTAAAGGACAGAGTATTGTTTGGAAATGCCACAGGGACAGGCATGCCAACGATTGAGCCATTCCACGCATTATGTATCAGCCACTATATGAAACACGGATTTCAGTATTTTGGAATGATTACAGTTGTTACGGACGTTGTCCGGGAAAACAATCAGACATACCGGCTCGGATGGACGGAACAATGCAAGGACGGTTCAAAAATGGGTGTAGGTTGCCCAGAATATATACTTTTGTTCCGCAGGTTGCCAACAGATAGGTCAACTGCATATGCAGATGTTCCAGTATCAAAAAGCAAAGAGGAATACACGAGGGCACAATGGCAGATAGACGCACACGCATACTGGAGAAGCAGCGGAGATAGATTGGTTTCTAAAAAAGAACTGGAAAATGTTTCGGTAGACAACCTTCAGAGAGTTTACAGAAAATTCAGCCGCGGTAATGTGTACGATTACAAGGAACACGTTGAACTTGCTAAGAAGCTGGATGAAAACGGAAAACTTCCGGCGGTGTTTATGGTAGTTGCACCGGGGAGTTGGAATCAGCTAGAGGTCTGGGATGATATCAACCGGATGAGGACATTAAATACGACACAGACACGCCGGAGAAAACAAATGCACGTCTGCCCGCTACAGATTGATATTGTGGAACGTATCATCAACCGCTACTCAAATGTGGGAGATTTAGTCCTAGATCCATTCGGAGGGTTAATGACCGTACCGATGACAGCGGTTCAAATGGGACGCCGTGGGTATGGGATAGAACTGAATCCGGATTATTTCAGAGACGGAGTAGGTTATCTGGAGGAAGCAGAACAAGAAAGGGAAACGCCTACCTTGTTGGATTTTATGGAAAACAACGAAAAGTCGCCTGTGAACCCCTTTTAGGGCAGCAGGACAGGAAAGGAGACACCATGAGTAAAAGAATGGTAACGATAGACCTGTATCCGGGGAAAGAGATTATTCTAGGAAAAGACGGGGGAATCCGGGTATATACGGTCAAAGAGTTAAAGAAAAATTTTGTAGTATGCAGTATGGAAGGAAAATACGATGAGACATTCACTTACCGGACCTTGCAGGACATTAAGCAGGGGAAGAACCGGGATTATGAATGGATAGCATGAAAGGAGAATCTATGAGAATAGCAAGAATTACCTGTGACAGATGTGGGAAAGAGATAGCGGGCAATCCGATAAGCATTATCCCAGTATACACAGACAGGGAAACACAGTATGCCGCCATTGACACCGAAAACAGAGCTCCGCAGGCAAAGACGCAGGGAAGCAAAGACTATTGTGAAAACTGCACAATCAAAATATTAGAGTACGCCAATACTCCGGCGGGAAAAGAGAAAGTAAAAAAGGAAACGGCAAAGAAGGAAACACAGGCAGCAGCCAAAGCAAAGGCTTCTACCGTCAAAGATACGGCTGAAAAAAAGGAGCGGAAAAAACTGGATATGGGGAAAGCGATGGCATTAAAAGAAGGTGGATGGACGAACAAACAGATAGCGGAAGAATTGGGGACAACAGAGAATACGATAGCGGTTGAACTATCCCGCTACCGGAAAAGGCTAATGGAAGGTAATAATGAAAAAAGATGATTTCCTGCGCCGCTACAACAATCCAGATGATGACATGAAGGATTTAGAGGGACTGGTGCAGACATACGAGTTATCTGTTGACTACGGAATAGAAACGGAGTCCCTGTTTGAAAAAGAGGGAGAAGCAGAAAAAACAACAGAAAGTCGCCTGTGAACCCCCTTTAGGGCAGCAGGACAGAAAGGAGAAACTATGTTTATTAAAACAAGCGGATTTAAAAAGCTGGCAAACGAAGCTTATAAGACCACAGGGTTATATATATCAGCCGGGGAACAGGATTATATCATACATAGCTGTTACTGGGCGCTGAAAGTCAGAATAGAAGAATTATCAAATAAAGAAAAGGCGGTGTTAGTTGAACTGGCCGGGGATATGCCGGAAACAGGACAACACTTTTCCGTACAGAAGGACGAAGGGAAACAACTGCTTTTGGACGCAGCGCCGTGGACGAAACACCTGTACCATGAACCGCAGGATAGTCTGATAATTACGCCGGTCATTATACAGGAACAGAAGTGTTCGGATATAAAATGCCGGATATTACAAAATAAAGAAGGACAGATCATACCGATAAATGAATCTTTTATCGACATGATAAACGAACGTGAAGTCAAAGAACGGTCAGATATCCTTATCGGGCCGTATATGGTTGAGGGCAGTAGTAATATGATATTTTTTAAAGACCGCATATGCACTTTTACAATAGCAAAAAGAGACTGGGGAAATAATGAAAATCTGTCGGGTATAAAAGAAATGCTGGAAGGGCTGGTATTGCCGGAGGAAGGATAGGAGGAATAAATATGCAGAGTAAAAAGATAGTGAGTATAGATATTAAAGAGATACATCCACACCCAGAGAACCCAAGGAAAGACTTAGGGGATTTGACAGAGCTGTCGGAGTCCATAAAAAAGAATGGAGTTATGCAGAACCTTACCGTTATTAAGGGACACTGGGATGAAAAGAAAAAATGGAACGAGGAAGGTTATACCCTTCTCATCGGACACAGGAGATGTGCGGCAGCAGGGATTGCCGGAATCAAAGAACTGCCATGTATGATAGTAGAAGGAATGGAAAAAAAGGAACAGCTTTCTACTATGTTGGAAGAAAATATGCAGCGAAATGACCTGACTATATATGAACAGGCACAGGGATTTCAGATGATGATAGATTTAGGGGAAACAGCGGAACAGATTGCAGAAAAAACAGGATTCAGCCAGACTACGGTCAGACACAGGCTGAATATTGCAAAACTGGACCAGACGGTACTGAAAGAGAAGGAAAAAGATGAAGAATTTCAGTTATCAATCAGGGATTTATACGAAATGGAAAAGATTAAGGATATCAAAAAGAGAAACGAGGTCCTGAAAAGTTCAACAGATTCAAGGTCGCTGCAATGGAAAATACAACAGGCTATAAGAGAAGAAACTGCGAAAAAAAACATGAAAGTTTTATTGGGGCTGTTTAAAAAATCCGGCATAAAAAAATCAAAAATCAATCCTAATGAAGCATATTCGACCAGGTGGGAAATCCTTCAGGAGTGGGATTTAAAAAAAGAACAGCTAAAACCATTAAAAAAATTCGAGGGGAACAATATACAGTACGTTAAACTATACGGAGATAATATCGCTATTATAAAGCCGGCAGAGAAGAAAAAAAGGGAACTGTCAGAATATGAACTCCGGCAGCAGGAGGAAAAGAAAAAGAGGAAAGAACTCAAACAGTTACAAAATGATTTATATGATGAGATTGACAATTTTATTATGGGAATTACAAAAAAAGAGATTGAGCCAATAAAAGAAGACATCAATTTATATAAGGATTTAATAACGGCAATGGTTAAGGGTGATATAAGTTACGGACGTTCCCATCTAAGCAGACTGTATTGTGGAAAACCCATATATGAACTGGGATTTGGAGATGAAAAAGAATATAGGGATTTTAAAAAATGGGAAAAGAACATGAGCCCGCTGAACTTAGCGATAGCCTATATGTCTAGTGTTCGTTCAAGAGATATATATTATTCAAACGGAACATTCAGAAAAGACAATGCAGAAAAAGTGCAGGCTGTGATTGATTTTTTGAAAAGGTATGGATTCTGTTTGTCGGAAGTGCACGAACAGATGATAGATGGAACACATGAAGCATACGTGAAGGGGAATGATCAATGAATTTGGATAACGAGTTACAGGAAGATGATTTTGAGCAGTGGAAGCAAAAGAAAAAGGAGAAAAAGCAATTCTTTACCTACATGCAAAACCTTCCCTACGAGATTAAAGTAAAACGGGCTAAAATCCGTATCAATGAATTTATAACCGAAATGAACGCAAGAAATTGTAATGCCCATGTCAGTGTGGGAGGTCTGGATAGTATTGTTCTCCTTCTGTTTATACGAAGCATGGGAATAAATATCCCAGCAATAAGTGTATCTGGAGTCGAGGATAAGAGTATACAAGGAATACATAAACAACTGGGAGTAATCCGGCTAAAATCCTACAAATCTAAAGTAGAGGTTTTAAACCAAGTTGGATTTCCGGTCATATCCAAACGGATAGCCGGTAAGATTGACCTGCTGCAAAATCCGTCGGAGAAAAATAAAACGGTTAGACATGCCATTATAACAGGCGAGTGTGGAGAGCAGGGACATTTTGCGAAAAATAGCCGGATGAAGCTGCCACAGAAGTGGCTTCAGTTATTTGCCGGTATGGCAAATAAAGAGTACGGAACGCGTTACTACGAAGCTCCGTTCCGGGTGTCAAATAAATGCTGTTACTATCTCAAAGAAAAACCATGTGACGATTGGGCAAGGGAACATAACAGCCATCCATTTTTAGGGTTAATGGCGTCCGAGGGAGGACAGCGCGAGGAAGCGCTTGTGGAGCATGGGTGTAACTATTATGGAAAGACGGTTATGCGGTCAGCTCCTTTTGCACCCTTTCTGAGGCAGGATTTGTTACAACTGGCACTGGATTTAGAAGTACCAGTGCCGGAAATATATGGGGAGATAAAAAGAAAGCCGGACGGAACACTGTATACTACAAAAGCACAGCGCACAGGATGTTCCATGTGCGGGTTTGGTATACACATGGAAAAACGGCCGCACCGATTTGACCGATTGCGGGAAAGTAACCCAAAGGAATGGCATTTTTGGATGTATGAATGTTGTACAGACCATGAAACAGGAGAAAAGTACGGCTGGGGGCGGGTACTGGACTGGATAGGGGTGGAATGGGAAGATATTCCTCCTGTTCAGATGACGGTAGAAGATTTATTGATGTAAAGGAGAAAATAGATGAAACAGATAATGGAAGATATAAAGCACGCATTTATGGAACTATTAAGACTAGAGAACGAGGCAGCAGTCCATACGCTACCAGAGGAATCAAAATATCGTACACTGTGTGTAATGGCAGTAGACATGAGGGAAAGCGGATGTTCTACAAGAGAAATAAAGAAATGGTTAAAGGTAAGCCGACGAGAGGTAAGAAAAATGTTGAAACATAAGAACGTAGAGGAGTTGAACCGGAGGGGGTGCAGGGTATGAGAGTATTGCCAATCTTATTTAACACAGAAATGGTCCGTGCAATATTAGACGGACGGAAGACAGCGACAAGGCGGATTGTTAAACCACCGTATTTTGTTCAAGGGGATGAAAACGACAGTCGAACTCTTATAACACTCAGAACGGCACCAAAGGGGAGTTATATTTTTCGGAAAATAGGACATATGCCATATCCTGATACTCCGTATAAAATCGGAGATATCCTGTATGTCAGGGAGACATGGTTTTATGAACAACATATAGAGGACAAGACAGCAGGAAAGCCAGATTTGCCGAGCGGTAGGTATTCACATAGATACATATACAAGGCAGATGACCAAGATTATCCGGTTAATATGGGTGTGGGCGCATACGGCTGGCGTCCATCCATTCACATGCCAAAAGAAGCAGCCCGGATATGGCTAGAGGTAACAGACGTGCGAGTGGAACGTCTTCAGGATATTACCGAGGAACAGGCGAAAACAGAAGGAGCAGTACGGTGTTATGAAGAACTTCGACCGGATGAAGATAATACTGTGATATATCAGTCAGAGGACGAGGGTGGTTACCATGTACTAGGTTTCAAGGCCATATGGAATAGCACCGTTAAAAAACCAGACATAAAAAAGTATGGATGGAATG
>DEUM01000062.1 GCA_002362575.1 Lachnoclostridium sp. UBA3262
GGTAAATAAAAGCCGTGGAGATTATGCCTATACGATTTTTGATGTCTGTTCGGAAATCAAAGAAAAGGTAGTAAAAGATTTAGAGGCAATCAACGGAGTAATCCGTGTAAGAGTAATAAAGTAAAGGTATGTCGATGAATTACGAAGAAGCAATAGAAGCAATCTGTTCACGGAAGAGTTCCGGTATATCTATGGGACTGTCGCGGATGGAAGCGCTGTGCAGATTTCTGGATAACCCGGAGCGAAAGCTCCGGGTTATCCATATTGCGGGGACAAATGGGAAAGGCTCTGTTGCCGCATTTATCAGCAGCATTTTGGGGGTAAGCGGTTATCTGGTTGGCCGTTATGTTTCGCCGGCGGTTATTTGCCAGGAAGAATTTATCCAATTTGAGGATTCCAGGGGCGTGTCGTATATTGATAAAGAGCTTCTGGCCGAATCTGTAGAAGAGGTAGACGCAGCGGCCCGGAGAATGGAAGAAGAGGGGATGGATTCACCTACCAGCTTTGAATTTGAGACAGCGGTGGCTTTTGTGGCGTTTGTCAAAAAGGGCTGCCAGGTAATTATTTTGGAAGCCGGCCTTGGAGGGAGAGAAGATGCAACCAATGTAATCCAAAATCCCCTTGCCTGTGTGATTACATCGATCAGCAGGGACCACATGAAGATACTTGGTGAGACAATTGGGGAAATAACTGCCGAAAAGGCTGGAATTATTAAGGAAAATGCCACAGTAATTGCCTGTCCGGGTGTCTTGCAGGCGGAAGATGTTCTAATAAAAAAATGTAAAGAAAAAAGTGCGGACCTGACACTTTTGCACAAAGAAGATATGAAATTAATCCGGACAAGTCTTGAGGGATGTCTGTTTTCCTATTGTGGAGATAATTATCAGACAGGTATGGCGGGATGTTATCAGATGGAAAATGCGTGTCTTGCCATTGAGACATGCTGCCATCTGGGTGAGGATTTTCAACTGGATACCGTAAAACGCATGCTCGGTATCCGTGAAGCATATTGGCGGGGGCGTTTTGACGTGGTGAGCCGTGAACCGCTCGTAATTGCAGATGGCGCGCACAATGAGAGAGGAGCCGGGGCTCTGCGGGAGACGCTTGATACATTACTTCCCGGCGCCAAAATCCGTGGAATTATGGGGGTTTTTCGGGATAAGGAATATGAAAAGATGATTTCAATTCTGCAGCCGGTTTTATATGATGTGATGACAGTGACACCACCGTCTCCACGGGGACTTCCCGCAGGGGAACTTCAGGCAGCCTGGCAGCAGCAGGGGTGTTCTCAGGTGGAGGCAGCTGAAGGTGTGAATCACGCTTTGAAGATAATGTTAGGGCGCTATGAGGTGGGGGATGCCATTGTGATTTTTGGTTCGCTGTCATTGCTTGGAGAACTGAAATGGAGGTGATTGGCCGTTTTTCGCAGAAAATGGCGTAAAGCGACACTTGACATATCACATGACGAGACGATATAATATTCCTGACAGGTAAAGCGTATATAATCAGGAAAAGGTGTAGGTGATATAATGGTAGGCCCGATGATTGAAACAAGTGCACGAAGAATTTTGAATCAGGGAATCAGCCAGGGAATTAGTCAGGGAACCATTGAAACGAAGAAAGAGATAGCGATAAGAATGCTGAAAACAGAAAAATTGACAGTTGAGGAGATTGCGGAATATTCCGGTCTACATAAAGAGGAAGTAGAGCAGTTGATAAACTAACAAATTGAATAAAAGGGAAATAAAGTAAACGTCAAACCACTCGCCTTAACTAAAGTTTGACTTTGTGCCATACTATAAAAAATCTAAAAACCCTTTGGAGTTTTTGTAGTTTTTATAGGAGGCTAAATCAAATGAACAAGTGTACACACGAGGTTCGCAAACAGTATTGGAAAAATATCATCAATCAATGCCTGCAAAGACCGGAAGGCATGACTGCCAAGCAGTGGCTTGACGAAAACAACATTTGCGAACAGACTTACTATCACTGGCTCAAAAGAATCCGTCAGGAAACTTATGAGCTTGCAACCGATTCAGCTAATACAGCATGCGTGAAAACAATGCGTAGCGAAGTTGCATTTGCGGAAGTTCCGCTACCGGCTATGAATCCTGCCACGCCAAGTGAAAATGGATTTCGTCCGGATATTACCATACAGACCGGCTCTGTACTCATTGGTGTTTCGAATACCGCATCCGATGCGCTGCTCGGCAAGCTGTTTGAGGTGATCGGTCATGCTCGCTGAAGCAGCCGGCGTTTCGAAGATTATCATTGCCTGTGGCAGAACGGATCTTCGAAAGGGAATTGATGGTCTTGCACAACTAATCGGAACTAAGTATGACATGAATCCGTTTGAGAAAAATGTACTCTTTCTTTTCTGCGGCGGACGAGGAGACCGGATCAAAGGTCTCTTGTGGGAGGGCAATGGATTTTTGCTTTTGTACAAGAGACTGGAAGACGGCTCCTTCTCATGGCCCCGTACTCCGGAGGAAGCAATGCAGCTTACACGTGAGCAGTACGAAATGCTTATGATGGGATTAAATCCTGTCCGGCCTAAAATAAGAGAGGTCAATCCTCAAAAGGTATTTTAGTTTTGTGCAAAACAGAGATTTTTTTGCCGTTATTTTTCACATGAATATTTCGCTTGTGTGCCTTATCAGAGCCTGCGACAGGGCACCTTACAGCAATATACGGGCGATATAGATATATTTTTGAACCTTGAAAACTCTATATTTTCCTGCCGTATATGCGTCATATACAGCGCCTCACCCATAGGCAGAATGACGAAATCGGACATCTTTCTAATTGGCTTATTTTCGTACTTTACTTTATAATGGTAATCAGTAAAGGAGCTGTCAGATGAGTCAGAAACATACATTGGATGAACTGAATAACTTAAGCCGCGAGGAACTCATTACCATGGTACTCACAATGCAGGGACAGCTTGATACGCTGAATGACAACATCGAGAAGCTGATCGAACAGGTGCGCCTTGCAAACAGTTACCGTTTTGGCAGGCACTCAGAAAAGCTGAGTGTTATTGAAGGACAGATGTCGTTCTTCGATGAAGCGGATGCCATGTATGATAATTCTATGGCTGAACCGGAAGCTGACGAAGTCATCTCTGTAAAAAAGAAGAAAACCAAAGCTCAGAGAGAACTCGATTTGAAAGAGTTCCCGGTTGATGTAATACCTACCCACAGTGTTTCCAAAGAAGAGCTGGATACATTCTTTGGAAAAGGAAACTGGAGAAAAATGCCGGATGAAACATACAAGCGTCTCAGGCATGAACCGGAATCATGGACAGTGGAACTGCATACTGTAGAAGTTTATGTCGGCACAGACGGTGACCACCAGGATGAATTCTTAAGAGGGCAGAGACCAAAGGATCTGCTTCGAAACAGCATCGTTACACCATCATTACTGGCTTCTATCTTAAATGTCAAATATGTCAATTCTTCAGCACTTAACCGTGTTGCACAGGAGTTTGAAAGAAACGGTGTAAACATTTCAAAACAAACGATGTCGAACTGGATCGTTAAATGTGCTGATAAGTATTTTGCTCCTTTTGTGGAACGGATGAAGCAGGAGCTGTTAAAACTTCCGGTCACCCAGTCAGACGAAACGCCGACCCGGGTCATTAAAGACAGCGACCACCCTAATACAAAGTGTTACATGTGGGTGCACCGCTCCGGTGAGCTGTACGCGGAACGTCCGATTGTAATCTATGAATACCAGAAAGGACGTGATCATCACATTCCTCTGGAATTCTACAAAGACTACAAGGGAGTCCTTGTTACGGACGGGCTCAGTCAGTATCATCTGGTTGATAAAAAACTGCCGGATGTCACAAATGCGAATTGCTGGGCCCATGCAAGACGCGATTATGCCGATGCAATTAAGGCAGCTGATAAAAGTAATCCGGCTGCAGTGAAAAACTCTATTGCACATCAGGCGTTGAAACGGATTGCAAAGTTCTACGAAGAAGATGGTAAATTAAAAGATTTACCACCCCAGAAACGTCTTCAAAAGCGACAGTTGATTATCAAACCGCTTGTTGAGGATTACTTTGCGTGGGTAAAAGAAATACTCTCCGATACAACGGTACTTCCAAAGGGCAAAACAGCTGATGGGCTGAAATACAGTCTGAATCAGGAAAAATACCTAAAAGTATTTCTTGATAATCCGGATGTTCCGATTGATAATTCGGCTTCAGAGAGAGCTATCCGTACATTCTGCCTGGGCAAGAAGAACTGGATGTTCCATAACACAGCAAATGGTGCTAACTCCAGTGCATTGGTTTATAGTATTTCGGAAACCGCAAAGCTGAATAATCTCCGTCCGTATTATTATTTCAGATATATACTCACAGAGTTGCCAAAACACTGTGACGAAAAAGGAAATATAGATCCTGCAGAGCTGGATTACTTAATGCCATGGTCAGAAAGTCTTCCGGAAGAATGCAGGAAACCACGCCGCTCATAAACCAGCG
>DEUM01000066.1 GCA_002362575.1 Lachnoclostridium sp. UBA3262
AGGAATTGTAATATAAATCAAAATGTCGTACAATAATCTATAAAATGCTGCGAAATGATTCTTACTGTCACAAACGGAGGAAGTTATGTATCAGACGATATTATTTGATTTGGACGGAACATTGACGGAGTCAGGTATTGGCATAGTTAATTCTGTCATCTACGCTCTGCAGAAATATGGTATGGAGGTTACTGACCGGGAGGAGTTAAAACGGTTCATTGGTCCCCCATTAGACAAGTCTTTTGAACAGTATTGCGGTTTTGACAGCGAGAAAGCAAAAGAAGCGGTTGAATACTACCGCGAATATTACAGGGAGAAGGGGATTTTTGAAAATATACCTTACAAGGGCGTTGCAGAAATGCTAAAATTGTTAAAGGATAATGGGAGAACGCTTATTGTCGCCACTTCAAAGCCGGAACCGTTTGCAAAAGAAATTTTGGACTATTTCAAATTATCCCACTATTTTGATGCGATAGCGGGAAGCAATATGGACGGCACGAGAACAGATAAGCAGGAGGTCATACGATATGCCCTGACGAAAGCGGGAGATGGCGGGACGGCTTCTGCCATTATGGTAGGGGACAGAGAGCATGATATAATTGGTGCAAGAGCGGTAGGCATAGATTCTCTCGGTGTACTCTATGGTTATGGCAGCAGAGAGGAGTTAGTGAAAGCGGGCGCCATATACCTTGCGGAAAATGTAGAGGAGGCAGCAGCTATTTTATTGAAGAAATAAATAGCAGGTTTTAAGCATAAGGAGGCAGTGAAAGATGAAAAGTAAGGATGATAAAACGGTAGAAGTTTTTGAAAATGCACCGGTTCCTAAAGCGGTGTTTATCAATATTATACCATCTGTTGTCAGCATGTTGATGGTACTTGTATACAATCTGGCAGATACTTATTTCATTGGGCAGACGAAAAATCCATATATGGTGGCGGCCGTTTCGCTGGCAACGCCGGCGTTCCTGTTCTTTATGGCAGTCGGCATGCTGTTCGGAATAGGAGGTACTTCTCTGATATCCCGTATGCTTGGGCAGGGACGAAAGAAGGAAGCGAGAAATGCCTGCTCTTTCTGTTTCTGGACAGGAACAGCAATTGGCGTGCTGGGGATGGCAGTGATTTTGATTGCGATAAATCCGGTATGCAGTCTGGTGGCGGGGGATGTGACTCAGGAGACCGTTGCCTATGTAAAACAGTATTTAATGATTGTAGCACTGGGGGTTCCATTCCTCGTCATAGGTAATATGTTCAGCTCGATTATCCGTGCAGAGGGAAAGGCAAATAAGGCGATGATGGGAATGATACTCGGCAATGTGGCCAATATTATTCTCGATCCGATCATGATTTTGCTGTTCGGCTGGAATGTAGCGGGTGCGGCAGTGGCGACAGTAATTGGAAATGTGTTGAGCGCGGTGTTTTATATCGCCCATTTTTTGTCGGGAAAATCTATATTAAGTATCAGCCCAAAAGAATTTAAGGCAGGAGGAAAGATAGCGTCGGGCGTTATGGCAATCGGGATTCCGGCGTCTATGAACAGTATTTTAATGAGTACCTCGAATGTGTTAGTCAACCGGCTGATGTCTGTACACGGAGATATGGCAGTTGCGGGGCTTGGCGTGGCAATGAAGGTCAATATGGTAGCGGTTATGCTTCTGATTGGTGTAGGAACTGGAATCCAACCGCTTCTCGGCTATAACTTTGGGGCTGGAAACCGTAAAAGATTTCTAGGGCTGCTTCGGTTTTCTCTGTTTTTTGCCGTGGCGCTTAGCCTTGTTATGTCTGTGCTCTGCTATTTGGGAGCAGGGCCGATGGTAAACGCATTTATTGAGGAAGAAAGCGCATATGGTTTTGGCATGCAGTTTGCCCGTACTCTGATAATCTCGGGCCCGGTGCTCGGAATACTTTTTGTTATGATAAATACGATTCAGGCGATGGGTGCGGCAGTTCCTTCCCTTATTCTCTCTATTAGCAGACAGGGGCTTTTATACATACCTGTTTTGTTCCTTTTCAATGGGATTTTTCATTCGGCAGGGACTCTTGTTATCGCACAGCCTGTAACAGATTATCTGGCGGTAGCGCTGTCTATCATTTTATCAATAGTTTCATTCCGGAAATATTTTACGGAAAAGAAAGCGGGAGATGTTTTATGATTCGATTTCGAAAGCGTGGGCTTGGCGGATTTACAACAACGAGGATTATTGCACTTGGATTTTTAGGAACGATTTTAGTGGGAACCCTTCTTCTCATGCTGCCTATATCAAGTGCGGCAGGAGTAGTGACAGAACCGGTGGATGCCCTGTTTACTTCCACTACGTCTGTATGCGTGACGGGACTGGTGACGGTGCCGACATATTCCTACTGGTCGGTGTTTGGCCAGATTGTCATAGCACTGCTCGCGCAGATTGGCGGACTTGGCGTCATTACATTTACGATGATGTTTCTAATTGCTCTGCACAAACGAATTGGACTCAGGGAGCGGCTGTTGATTCAGGATGCTTATAATCTGGATACGATTCAGGGGATGGTAGTCCTTGTAAAAAAAGTGATAAAGGGAACTTTGATAATCGAAGGAATCGGCGCTCTTTTGTATATGACGGTGCTGATACCGGAGTTCGGGGCATTAGGAATTTGGAAAAGTATTTTTAATTCTATTTCAGCTTTTTGTAATGCCGGAATGGATGTAATCGGACCGTCCAGTCTGGAGCCGTATGTAGCAAACCCGGTTATGAATATAACGACAATGCTTTTGATCATTCTTGGAGGTATCGGATTTCCCGTCTGGTGGAATATTGTGGATTTATTTCGTTATAAGAAAATGAAATACCCGGATTGGTCTATGGCGCTGAGACATCTCCGACTGCATACGAAGCTTGTACTGGTAACGACAGCAGCTTTGATTCTAATCGGGACTCTTGCTGTATTTTTGCTGGAGTACACGAATCCGGACACGATAGGAAACCTGCCTCTGTGGCAGAAAATACAGGCGTCTTTCTTCCAGTCGGTGACGACAAGGACGGCTGGGTTCGCCACGATATCACAGGCAGGGCTGCACAAAGCGACGGCATTTATCTGCTGTCTACTGATGTTTATCGGCGGCTCGCCTTCCGGTACGGCGGGAGGAGTAAAGACTACAACTGTAGTCATCCTGTTTGTAACGGTGTGGTCGATTATCCGGGGAAGGAAAGAGACGGAAATATTCGGACGGAAAATCAGTGGCAATATTGTCCGCCGTGCTCTTGCTATTTTCATGGTAAGCTTTGTCGTAATGCTGGCTGCAGTGACGGCACTGTCGGCTGTCCAGCCGGGGAATTTTATGGATTGTCTCTATGAAACAATTTCGGCAATCGCTACGGTTGGGCTGACAAGGGATTTTACTGCCGGACTGAATGTGGCGGGCAGGCTTATTATAATTGTTACAATGTATATTGGACGTATCGGTCCGATATCGCTGGCGTTGGTTTTTAACTCCAAACGGTATGTCAATCTGAAATCGTATCCGGAGGAGAAGGTCAGTGTTGGATGAGAGATAAAGAAATTGAGGTGATTGTATGAAACGGAGAGAGTTTGTAGTAATCGGTTTAGGGCAGTTTGGAACCAATGTGGCTAAGACGCTGGCAAGCTATGGGGCGGCGGTAATGGCTGTCGATACAGACGACCGGAGACTCGAGCTGGTGGCAGATTTGGTAACACATACGGTTTGTGCGGATGCGACAAATCCGGAAGTAGTGCGCCAGCTTGGCATCCAGAACTATGATGGCGCCATTATCGGTATGGGGCACAGCCTTGAGACAAATGTGCTGATTACGATTCAGTTAAAAGAGATGGGTGTGCCTTTTGTTATGACAAAGGCTTCGACTGACCTTGAGGGCAGAATCCTTCACAAGGTCGGTGCAGATAAGGTTATTTTCCCGGATAAGGAAATGGGGTACCGGGTGGGGAACCAGATTATGAATGGAAACTATTTTGAGGCAATCGAGCTGTCAGAGAAATACAGTATTGTGGATATTGATGTGCCGGTTAGCTGGATTGGAAAGACTCTGAGCGGGTTAAATATCCGCTCTCGGTACGGTGTTAATATAATAGGAATCCGTGGACGAGAGGAAATTAATATTAATCCGGCGCCGGATGATACGCTGAGGGAGGATGATGTTCTGATTGTTCTCGGACATAATACCGACCTGCAGGAGCTGAGGGAGATGTAAGAGTGATAGAGAGTAATGCTAATGCACAGATAAAGAAAATTCAAAAGTTGAAAAAAAGCGCCAGATTCCGCAGACAGGAGAGACTTTTTATAGTGGAGGGCTGGAAGATGACAGAGGAGGCGCTGAACCGTGGTCTGGTTCGCTCTCTTTATTTTTCTGTTTCGGGAGAGAAAGAGTACGCTGGACGGCTTTCCGGCTATGGCAGGGAAGTGCCATCTGAAATACTGTCGGACCGTTTATTTAGCGAGCTGACCGATACCGTTACTCCGCAGGGCGTGCTTGCTGTCGTCGAAATGCCGCAGTATGACAGAGCCCAGTTCGCCCATTCAAAAAATGCGGCGCTGCTTTGTCTGGAGGACATACAGGATCCGGGCAATCTTGGGACGATGGTGCGCACGGCAGAGGGAGCCGGTATGGCAGGAGTGGTTATGTCAAAAAGATGTGTGGATTTATTTAATCCGAAGGTGGTGCGTTCTACGATGGGTGCGCTTTTCCGTGTTCCGTTTTTCTTCTGCGAAGAAATTACTACAGATGTAGAACTATTAAAAAAGGAAGGTTTTACCATTTATGCCGCCCATCCGAGAGGACAGAAAATGTTTACGGAGGAAACTTATTCGGGGAGAGTTGGAATTTTAATCGGGAACGAGGCAAATGGATTGAGTGAGGAGTTAAGTAATCTGGCAGATAAGAGGGTAAGGATTCCGATGGAGGGGCAACTGGAATCGTTAAATGCCGCCGTGTCCGCCGCCCTTTTTATGTATGAAGTACATAGAAACCGCAGATAATACGGAAAGGGTAAACGCTTCATAATTTGCATTCGTGCGGAAGGTATCGCACGATTTTTTGCCCGGTATATTACTCCCTGCGAAAAATGAATTGTTTCCTTCGGTTACAAAAGTCTTTCGCCGCCTTTCGCAAAACTCGCTGTCTGCTGTCAGTTTTCTTGCCTTTTGCAGCATTGCCGCCCGCCGGCTTTTATGCAATACCTTAGTTACTGATTACTGCGGGCAGCACCAAAGGTGCACATTCATGGAAGAAGGATGAAAAAACAAATTTATTTATTTTTGCCATCCTTCTTCCATGAATGGATGCTTCGCATCTGCCCGCAGTCTAGTGAAAACGCGTTGTCAAAAGGCAGGAAAATGACGACAGACATCTCAGACAATGCTCAGGCGGCGTATTTGTAACCAAAAGAAACAATATTTTTCGGGGAGTAATACAAGGACAAAAAACCGTACGATATCCACCGCACTAAAGTCGAAAATCATTTATTTCGTGGAAGGAAACTGTATTAGGATAGGAAGGTTTGCGTTGAGCAAGCGGTACAATCTTTTAGAGTTCCAGTATTTTGGAGAAAAAAGATTAGTGAGGCATGGGTACAAGTGCGTCGGTATGAGGCATGTGTGTTTTACATGCCCATACCGTTACGGACTTGTCTAAGCGCAAGCGCCCATGCGAGCAAGCTTTTTTCTCCAAAATACGGAAACCGAAAAGATTTACTAACAATTGTTTGGCTTGCAAAGATGTTGTTTTTCTAGTATGATAGAAAGAAGTAATGAATAAACTGTTAGAGGGAGGATGTGGAATATGGATACCATTTTCTGGCTTATCGTGGTAGCAGTTATGCTCCTGATTGAAATATTTACAATGGGACTTACAACGATATGGTTTAGTCTTGGTGCAGTTGTGTCTGCGGTTGTTGCGGCACTGGGTGGCCCGCTGTGGCTGCAGATTGTATTATTCTGTGTTGTCTCTGTTCTTGTTATGCTGTTAGTCCGGCCATTTGCAATGCGGGTGGTGAATAAAGAACGAATTAAGACAAACATTGATGAGCTGGCAGGGGAACATGCCACCGTTATTGAGGAAATTGATAATCAAAAGGAAAAGGGTATTGTTCGGTTGCGCGGTGTGGAATGGATGGCGCGGAGCAAAGACGGCTCGGTCATTGCTGTGGATGAGATTGTGACAGTGGATTCCATATCCGGCGTAAAACTGATTGTACAAAAGAAACAGGAAACAGAGTGAAAAATAAATTTCTCACTCAGGAAGTTTGTGCGCACACGCCCAAACTTCTTTATGCGCAAAAGGCGTGTGCAGAATGGAGAAAAAATTATGGATAATTTGAATATGACTCCGGTCATTGTAGTAGTGATTATAGTAATTCTTTTATGCCTTCTGGCATCTTGTATTAAGATTGTACCGCAGGCGCACGCTTATATCGTAGAGCGTTTGGGCGGTTATCAGTCAACATGGGGCGTTGGTATACATTTTAAAGTGCCAATTATTGATAAGGTGGCAAGAAGGGTACTGCTGAAAGAGCAGGTTATGGATTTCCCGCCACAGCCGGTTATCACAAAGGATAATGTAACGATGCAGATTGACACCGTTGTATTTTTCCAGATTACTGATCCGAAACTTTTTACCTATGGTGTGGAAAATCCGATTATGGCGATTGAAAATCTGACGGCGACGACGCTGAGAAATATTATCGGTGATTTGGAGTTAGACCAGACATTGACCTCCCGTGAGACGATTAATACTCATATGCGTTCGAATCTGGATATTGCGACAGATCCGTGGGGCATCAAAGTAAACCGTGTGGAGCTGAAGAATATTATTCCGCCGAGAGAGATTCAGGATTCTATGGAGAAGCAGATGAAGGCAGAGCGCGAGAGGCGTGAGTCCATTCTTCGTGCCGAGGGTGAGAAAAAATCTACCGTCCTTGTCGCAGAAGGTAAAAAAGAATCTGCTATCTTAGAGGCGGAGGCAGAGAAGGAAGCTGCTATTCTGCGTGCAGAGGCGAAGAAAGAAGCGACAATCCGTGAGGCAGAGGGACGTGCGCAGGCGATTGCCGCTGTACAGAAGGCAACCGCAGAAGGTATTCAGTACTTGAATGAATCTGCGCCAACACAGTCCGTTCTGACATTGAAAAGCTTGGAAGCATTTGAGAAAGCGGCAGACGGCCAGGCAACGAAAATTATTATTCCATCTGAAATACAAGGAGTTGCCGGACTTGCTAAATCGGTTATTGAGACCTGCAAGGAATAAACCGCCATATAGAAATGAGGGGGAACAATGAACTTAAAAGGAAGACATTTTTTAACGTTAAAGGATTTTACACCGGAAGAAATCCGCTATCTGCTGGATTTGGCCGGGGAGTTAAAGGATAAAAAGAAAAAAGAGATTGTAGATAAGCCGTTCGAAGGCAAAAATATAGCCCTTATATTTGAAAAAACGAGTACCCGTACCCGCTGCTCTTTTGAAGTGGCGGCACATGACCTCGGTATGGGTGTGACCTATCTCGATCCGAAGGGGTCTCAGATAGGGAAGAAAGAGAGTATTGCCGATACGGCGAGAGTGCTCGGCAGAATGTTTGACGGAATTGAGTACCGCGGTTTTGGGCAGGAGATTGTGGAGGAGCTGGCAAAGCATGCCGGGGTTCCGGTCTGGAATGGTCTGACAAACGAATATCATCCGACACAGATGTTAGCCGACCTGCTTACCGTGGAGGAGCAGTTTGGAAAGCTGGAGGGAATCCGGCTGACGTATATGGGAGACGCCCGCTATAATATGGGCAATTCCCTGATGATTGCGTGCAGTAAGATGGGAATGAATTTTACGGCATGCGCGCCAAAGGAATATTTTCCGGATGAAGCGCTGGTTGCCCAGTGCAAAGAGTATGCAAAGGCAAGCGGTGGAAGCGTTACGCTGACGGAGGATGTGACAGAGGGAACGAAGGATGCTGACGTCCTTTACACTGACGTGTGGGTGTCAATGGGAGAGCCGGAGGAAGTATGGGAGGAACGTATCAAAGCCCTGCTCCCTTATCAGATAAATGCGGCGGCGATGGCAAATGCCAAGGATACGGCTGTTTTCATGCATTGCCTTCCGGCGTTTCATGATTTGAAGACAACGATAGGAAAAGAAATTCATGATAAATACGGATTGGATGAGATGGAAGTGACCGACGAGGTTTTTGAAAAGTATGCGGATGTTGTATTCAGGGAAGCAGAAAACCGCATGCACACGATTAAGGCTGTGATGGCTGCCACCTTGTAAGGAGGCAGGCGTAAGAGAGCAGCAGAAAGGAGCCAATATGAGCAACAACTTAGATGCCGGGTACAGAAGTGACTGGTTACATAAGATGGCGACGGTATGTGAAGCAAGCAGTACGATTGACTCTACTTTGTTTGAAAAATATGAAGTGAAAAGAGGGCTTCGTGACCTGAACGGACAGGGTGTGCTGACAGGTCTGACGGAGATTTCCGAGATTCGTTCCTATACGGTGGTGGATCATGACATGGTACCATGTGAAGGAAAATTGTACTATCAGGGAATTGATATTGAGGACATAGTAAATGGTTTTTTGTCAGAAAAACGTTTTGGTTATGAGGAGGTAGTTTACCTTCTTTTGTTTGGCAGACTGCCAAATGAGCAGGAGCTGGAGGAATTAAAAGATATGCTGGCGTCTTACCGCCAGAGCCTTCCGACCAGTTTTGTGCGTGACATTATTATGAAAGCGCCGAGTGTGGATTTGATGAATATGCTGGGCAGAAGTGTCCTGACATTGTATTCTTACGATGACAGGGCGGATGATACATCGACGGAGAATGTTCTGCGGCAATGCCTGCAGTTAGTAGCATTGTTTCCTATGTTTTCGGTGTATGGTTATCAGGCGGCCTGTTATTTCCATGAGGGAACCAGTTTTTTCCTTCATCCGCCACAGAGAGAATATTCAACAGCAGAAAATATTTTACATATGCTGCGTCCAAACAGCAATTTTACACCGCTGGAGGCAAAGATTTTAGATATTGCGTTAGTGCTTCATGCAGAGCATGGCGGTGGTAATAACTCAACCTTCACGGACCATGTAGTGACTTCATCGGGAACGGATACCTATGCGGCAATCTCTGCAGCATTAGGCTCGCTGAAGGGACCGAGGCATGGCGGGGCAAATGTGAAGGTGTCGCTGATGTTTGAGGATATGAAAAAGACGGTGAAAGACTGGGAAGATGAGGAAGAGGTTGAAATGTATCTGACAGCCCTTTTGAACCGTCAGGTATTTGACAAGGCGGGATTGATTTATGGAATGGGGCATGCCGTGTATTCGATTTCGGATCCCCGTGCGAAAACGTTCCGTCAGTTTGTGAAGAAGCTCGCAGAGGAAAAGGGGATGCAGAGGGAATTTGCCCTCTATAATCTGGTAGAGCGGCTGGCACCGGAGGTAATTGCCAATGAGCGCCATATTTATAAGGGCGTCAGTGCCAATATTGATTTTTACAGTGGTCTTGTTTATAGTATGCTGGAGCTGCCGAACGAGCTGTACACACCGTTGTTTGCGATTGGACGTATCGCCGGGTGGAGCGCACACCGTCTAGAGGAGCTTGTAAATGCAGGAAAGATTATCCGTCCTGCGTACAAGGCAGTCTGCAAGCACCAGCCGTATGTGCCGCTGAGTGAACGGGACTAGCGGAGTAAGGATGGAGATTCGTATGGATGAACAGCAGATTTTATGTGCCTGCAGCGCATATGAGGAAAAGTATTATTTCAATCCACGTTTTGCCTCCCTGCCGACACAGATTCAGCAGGAGCTGCAGATTATGGCAGTGACGATGACGGCAGACGTCGGCGGTGTATTTACGATGGAATTTGACGAGGATGGCACTCTATATCTGTCGGCTACGGCGAAGGAGAATGACTTTGCCTACGATGAAATCGGCAGTCATTTAAAGATAAAGCAGTACCAGACAAAGTATGCGGAGCTGCTTGAAAATCTGGAAAAATATTATCAAGCCTTTTTTGCTTAATGGAGGAAACTATGTTACTGGCTATTGATATCGGGAATACAAATCTGTCTTTTGGCTTGTTTAACGGTGACAGGATAATGCATAAGTTCCGTCTGACGACGAGCCTTCCGAGGACGTCGGATGAGTTTGGCGTACAGATTATGGAGCAGCTTTCCCACCAGAGGGTATCGGCGGAGGATGTGGAGGATGTTATTATCTGTTCTGTCGTGCCTAAGGTTATGTATTCTCTGACAAGCGGAATTAAGAAATATTTAAAGTGCGATCCGATGATTGTGGGAAACGGTACAAAGTCTGGTATCCGGATAGCGACGACAAATCCAATGGAAATCGGTGCAGACCGGGTTGTGGACGCGGCAGGCGCTTACTTTTTGTACGGCGGGCCGGTGATTGTGATTGATTATGGAACGGCTACGACGTATGATTTAGTGACAGAGGACGGTGCATTTATTGCCGGCGTGACGACGCCGGGGATTCGTATCAGCGCCAAAGCGCTCTGGAGCAACGCTGCCAAGCTGCCGGAAATCGAGATTGTAAAACCGGAGTCCATTCTTGCCAAGACAACGATTACGAGTATGCAGGCAGGACTTGTCTATGGGACAATCGGTCAGGCGGAATATATTATTGATAAGTTCAAGGAGGAGTCCGGCTTTGCGGGAATTAAGGTTGTGGCAACCGGAGGGCTGGGACGCATTATTTCCGAGGGGACGGATAAGATTGATGTGTACGACGCCGAGCTGACGCTCAATGGCATGCGCCTGATTTACGAGAGAACGATGCAGAAATGAGGTTAGAAATGAAATTAACCATCGGGAATGTGAAGCTGGATGGAAATATTATATTAGCGCCAATGGCAGGGGTTACCGACCTGCCATTTCGTCTGCTCTGCAAAGAACAGGGGGCGGATTTAATCTACACGGAGATGGTAAGCGCAAAAGGAATTTTGTATAACAATAAAAACACGGAGGAGCTGTTGCGCATAGATGACAGGGAGCGTCCGGTCGCATTGCAGCTCTTTGGCTCGGATGCGGACATTGTCAGTGAGATGGCGAAAAAAATAGAGGACAGGAATTTTGATATTCTGGACATCAATATGGGCTGTCCGGTGCCAAAGGTTGTGAACAATGGAGAGGGTTCGGCACTCATGAAGGATATTCCGCTGGCGGAGAAAATTATCAAAAAGACGGTAAAGGCGATTCAGAAGCCGGTCACTGTGAAATTCCGCAAGGGTTTTCACAAGGGTGAGGTGCAGGCAGTCGAGCTGGCGAAGGCGGCAGAAGCGGCTGGAGCTGCCGCGGTTGCCGTGCATGGCAGAACGAGGGAGGACTATTACAGCGGGAAGGCAGACTGGGATGTGATTGCGGAGGTTAAAAATGCGGTGTCGATTCCGGTTATCGGAAACGGGGATATTTTTTCGCCGGAGGACGCTAAGGCAATGCTTGCGTACACTGGCTGTGATGGTCTGATGATAGGACGCGGAGCAAGAGGAAACCCATGGATTTTCAGCCAGATGAAAGCGTATTTTGAGGGAAAGCCTTTTTCAAAGCCACCCTTTGATGAGGTCTGCGACATGATACTGCGGCACGCCCGCATGCAGGCGGACTGGAAGGGGGAGAAGCGTGGCATTATGGAGATGAGGACGCATGTGGCATGGTACACGGCAGGATATCCTCATTCGGCCTCGTTGCGGAGACAGATGAACCAGATTGAAACTTATGCGGAGCTGGAGGAATTGCTAGCCTGACGATACTAAGTTGAACCCATGATGATTGCTTAATCTTTTATGCTGTTAAAGCGGCGAGTATCCTATGGTTTCTTGCCTTTATATCACTTCCCGAAAAATATTGTTTCCCGCGTTTGCAAATACGCCGCCCGAGCATTGTCTGAGATGTCTGCTGCCCGCAGTAATCAGTAACTGAGGTGGTGCATAAGGACCGGCGGGCGGCAACGCTGCCAAAAGGCAGGACAAGCGACAATGCAGACAACGAGTTTCGCGAAGGGCGGCGGAATGTTTTTGTAAACAAAGGAGACAATTCATTTTTCGCTGGGAGTGATGTCCCGGCAAGAAACGGTAGGATATCCGCCGCTGAACCGGCGCAGATACTTTACGTGAACGAGTTAACAGAAAAAACACAATTTTATACTGATTTCATCAAAATATGAACACAGGCTGTTCATATTTTTTCTTTATGTTATAAGAAAGTCCGTGAGATGAATAGGAGGTAACAGAGTGAAGAATTTATTTGACAGGGCGTTGGGGGGATGTATCCGGCATAAGGCACTTGCGATAGTCATTGCTGTGTTTATTGTTATGGCGGCGG
This sequence comes from Lachnoclostridium sp. UBA3262, assembly GCA_002362575.1. Classification (GTDB taxonomy): domain Bacteria; phylum Bacillota; class Clostridia; order Lachnospirales; family Lachnospiraceae; genus Eubacterium_F. The sequence continues at coordinate 12,328 of DEUM01000066.1, forward strand.
CAGGGATTTTTTTGCTATTTCGTATGAATAAGCCGGAGGAAAAAGTATTTGCTTCAGGACAGCAAAATACGGTGGAGCTAAAGAAAATGGATTTGACAAACTCAGTCAGCGCCACAGGTACGATAGAGAGTGTAAAAACAAAACTCGTGTCGGCACAGGTGTCGGATACGGAGGTTCGGACGGTGAAGGTGTCAGAGGGTGACAAGGTAAAAAAAGGACAGACGCTTGTAACCTTTGACAAAACGGATTTGCAGAGCGCCCTGTCTGAGGCAAAGGAAAATCTTTCGGATGTGACGGAGCAGGCGGAACGGGAACTGTCCTCGGCAAAGAGAAAATTGTCGGAGGCGGAAAGTACATATCAGTCTCAGAAGTCCCAGCTTGCAAAATCGGTGGCGGCGGCAAAGAAAAATTATCAGTCGGCTAAGAAGTCGGTAAAAGCGGTCAGTACAGCGTCACAGGCAGAGAAGGAAAAGGCGCAGTCGGCGCTGTCCCAGTCAAAGTCTGCTTATGAGCAGGCAGTTGCCGAGCAGGAGAAAATGAATAAGCAGAATAAGTCAGAGATACAGTCGGCAAAGGATTCAGTTACGATAGCTGAGAGTAATAACAGGAAGTCAATCCGGGAAGCCAAAAAGAAGGTGGAGGATGCTTCGCAGGCGTTAGAGGAGTGTTCGGTGACGGCGCCAATGAGCGGAACAGTGACAGCAGTTGGTGTAGAGCCGGGAGATATTTACTCAGGCGGCGATTTGTTTGAGATTAGCAGTTGTACGGATTTACAGGTTTCTACAACTGTAGGGGAGTACGATATTTCAAATGTAAAAAAGGGACAAAAGGTCGTGATTTTGACAGACGCTACCGGGGAGAAGGAGTTGGAAGGAAAAATCACTTATGTAGCAGTGTCTACGGGAAGCAGTTCACTCAGTACGGGCAGTAGTAATAATTCAGCGGGAGGCTCATCCATGTCATCTGGCGGAGTTACGTCAGCTTCCTCAAGCTCGGACAGTGGGTATACAGTAAAAATAAAGATTAACGGTACCGATGAAAAACTGCGTATCGGTATGACCGCAAAATGCAGTATTCTTTTAAAGGAAGCAGAGGATGTGTATGCTGTGCCATATGACGCCGTTCACTCAAATGTGGAGGGAAAGCAGGTTATCTATGTGGCGGACGGCGAGGGGAAAAGAGAAGTGGAAGTGGAAAAAGGGATGGAGAGTGACTATTATGTAGAAATCAGCGGAGAGAATTTAAAGGAGGGAATGAAGGTTATCCTTCCGTCTGATTCTGCGGAGACAGACAAGGATTCGGAAACTTCTAAAGATTCAGGTGATACCGGTATTCCGAATCTGGGCGGTATGCCTCAGGGTGACAAATCTGGCACGGGTAACAGAGGCTATGGAAATAGAGCTCCAGGAGGTTTTAACGGCGGCGGCCCGGGTATGTAGGAGGTGTCCCATGGAGGAAAATAAGCCTATCATAATTGATTTGCAGGGAATTATCAAACGTTTTTATTTGGGACAGCCAAATGAACTGGAAATCCTGCATGGCATTGATTTACAGGTGCGGGAGGGAGAGTTTCTTTCCATAGTGGGGGAATCGGGTTCGGGAAAGTCGACACTGATGAATATTATCGGGGCGCTGGACCGTCCGACCGAGGGAGGGTATCTGTTAGACGGAGTGGATATGTGTCAGTCAAAGGACAGCAGTTTATCGGAAATCCGAAATAAAAAGGTGGGCTTTGTATTTCAGACGTATAATCTGGTAGCCCGCACGACGGCGATTGGAAATGTGGAACTGCCGATGTTGTATGGAGCAGTGCCAAAGAAGGAGAGGGCTGCGCGCGCCAGGGAGCTGCTGCAGATGGTCGGCATGGAGGACCGTGGCACACACCGTCCGGAGGAATTATCAGGTGGTCAGAAACAGCGGGTGGCGATAGCCCGCGCAATGGCAAATAACCCTTCGATTATTCTTGCGGATGAACCTACGGGGGCGCTGGACTCAAAGACCGGAAGGCGGATTATGGATATTTTTCACCGATTGCACCGTGAGCAGGGAAAGACGGTAATTCTTATCACGCACTCGCGCGAGCTCGCAGAGGAGACGGAGCGGATAGTGACATTAAAGGACGGTGAAATTACCGGGGAGAGAAAGGGGAGACTGTCATGCTGATATGGGAAAATGTAAGGCTGGCGCTCGGCAGTCTTCGGGAAAATAAAATGCGTTCTCTGCTGACTATGCTCGGCATTATCATAGGAATCGGTTCCGTTATCGCCATTATGACGGTGAGCTCGTCACTGACTACGTCCATTACAGATACTTTTGCCGAGATGGGAGCCAATAATATTACCGTTGGTCTGAAACAGCAGTCCGAGGAATCGGAAACACGAAGAAATGGAATGAAGTTTGGGACATCAAACCGCTCTATCTCATTGGAAGAAGAAGACCGGCTTACGGATGAAATGGTAGCTCAGGTAAAAAAAGAGTATTCTACAGAAGTAGACGAAATAGCGTTAGAGGAATCCTTTGGAAACGGGGCGGTCAAATCCGGCGGTAACACTGCCAATATTTCACTTATGGGAATCAATACGGGTTATTTTGCCGCGAACGATTTGACGCTTCTCGCCGGACGCTATCTGACGGACGCGGACGTCAAGGGAAAAAAAGGGGTGGCTATGGTTTCCGATAAAGTGGTAGAAAATATTTACGATGGGAATATAGACGCCGCCTTAAACCAGAAAATCAACATTGAGATAGATAGTGTGTACTACAGCTTTTATATCACTGGCGTCTACCAATATGATGAGGAGGCAGATTCATTTTCCTCGGACTCGGAGGAAGATGTCACTACGGCCGCCTATATTCCGATTACGACAGGGAAGGGACGTCTGCACACGGATGCGGGGTATGAGCGGTTTACGATTGTCACAAACTCCTCCGTGGAAAATGTGACGGATTTTGCCGAGAATGTTGAGCAGTATATGAACCGGAAATATTACAGGGGAAATGAAGATTATCAGGTCAGCACGACAACAATGAGCACGATGACAACTTCCATGAAGGATATGATTGGGACGGTATCGTTTGCAATTGCATTGATTGCGGGTATTTCGCTTTTGGTGGGAGGAATCGGGGTAATGAATATTATGCTCGTATCCATTACGGAGCGCACGAGGGAGATTGGGACGAGAAAGGCGTTAGGGGCGAAAAACAGCTCAATTCGTCTGCAGTTTATCATTGAAGCCGTGACGCTCTGCCTGATTGGCGGAATGCTTGGGATTGTGCTTGGCTTTGCTCTGGGGGCGGTTGCAGCGTTTCTTCTGGGGTATGCCGCCACGGCGCCGATGGGTGCTATTATCGGTTCGGTGGCATTTTCCATGGTTATCGGGGTGTTCTTTGGATATTATCCGGCGAATAAAGCGGCGAAAATGAATCCGATTGAGGCACTCCGCTATGAATAACAGGAAGCTTTGAAAAAGATTGTGAAAAGTTTTGCAACCGGCATTGAGATATATGCCGGTTGATTTTTAATGTGAAAATTAGTATACTGGGGAATAAGGGGGTACACGTATGGATTTTAAGCGGATTGCCCACAGAGGGTTTAGTTCGGAAGCACCGGAAAACACAAGAGCATCGTTTTCCTTGGCAGTGGAGGGCGGCTTTTACGGGGTTGAGTGTGACATATGGAAATGCCGGGATGGGACGTATGTAGTGTCGCATGACAGCCATCTGCGCAGGATATGCGGAAAAGATAAGTTAATACCGGAAATGACGTATGAGGAGATTCGTCGGTATCCGGTTGTGAAGGGAAGAAAACTTGGATTTTACCCTCCCCAGCATCTGATTCGGTTTACCGAGTATTTGTCTATCGTCAGGAGAAGCGGACATATCCATCCGGTAATCGAGCTAAAGATGAATTATACAACTGTAGAACTAAGAGAAATCGTTACTCTGGTGGAGAAGTATGGGCTGCTTGACCGGGCGTTTTTTATCAGTCTGCATACGGAGGTGCTGATTCGATTGAAGGAGGAGCTGGGGTTTCCGCCGGAACGTCTTCAGTATGTATATGGCGCTACCCGCACGGACAGGATGATTCCGGTTCATGCGGAGGTAGAGCGGTGGCTGATTAAAAATCATATCAGTCTGGATACGCGCCATACGCTTTTGACGGAAGGAACGGTTATGCGTTTACATGCGGCAGGACTCCAAATCAATGTGTGGACGGTAAACAAAAAGAGGGATACGGAGCGTATGCTCAAAAAACTGAAGGTGGATATGATAACGACAGAATTTTATCATGAAATACTGTAGTAATATTTTGCCAACAGTAAAATAATGAAGAAAGGTCATGGAAAACATGCACGAATGGAGGGAATTATGAAATTGTTAAAACAGTTAAAATGGAATCTGATTGTAACTGCCATTATTTTTATTGCACTTGGTGTGATACTGATTATGTGGCCGGATGCGACAATGACGACAATCTGTTATATGCTGGCGGCGCTGCTTTTGATTGTCGGGGCGGTATCGCTAATTAACTATCTGCGGAAGGATATCAGCGGCATTATTTACCGATATGATTTGGTAGTTGGGCTGAGCGCAATTCTCGGCGGTATTCTTGTTATTGTCAAGGTGGATAAGCTGACGGATCTGATTCCGGTCGTGCTGGGATTTCTTGTGACGATCAGCGGAATTCTGAAAATGCAAAATTCGGTGGACATGCTCCGGCTGGGACACGGGACATGGAACGTTGCGTTTATTATGGCAATTTTAAATATTGCTTTTGGCATTGTCCTGCTTATCAATCCGTTTGCCAAGGAAATACTGATTATGTGCATTGGCATTGCCCTTGTTTACAGCGGCATTACTGATTTGTATGTGACGATTGCGATTTCTAAGCGTCTGAGCCAGATGAATACGGAGATTGTGATTCGCGAGGACAGTGAGGATAGAGAGTAACGTAAAAGGAGATGGAGGATAGTATGCCATATTATCATTCGTTATCTAATGAACTGCAGAAAAAAATAAGAGAGAATAGAGAACATTACTGGCAGAATCCGTATGCGTTCCGGGATGAGGATATTGTGAGGCGGGAGCCGTCACATGACAAGGCGAATATCTGGCGTCCGGCGTTTGTGCGGGACACGGAAAAGATTCTGCACGTGCCGTATTACAATCGGTATTCGGACAAAACGCAGGTTTTTTCATTTTACAAAAACGATGATATCTCCAGACGCGCGCTTCACGTCCAGTTGGTGGCTAGGATAGCGAGAAACATCGGAAATGTTCTAGGGTTGAATGAGAGCCTGATTGAGTCTATCTCGCTGGGACATGATATCGGTCATACGCCGTTTGGCCATGCGGGCGAGCGGATTTTGAGCGAGCTGTACTTTGAGGAGAAAGGGCGTTACTTTAATCACAATGTACATAGTGTCCGGGTGCTGGACGACATTATTTATCGGAATATCAGTCTGCAGACGCTGGACGGAATTTTGTGCCATAATGGGGAACTGGAACTGCGGGAGTACCAGCCATGCGAGATGTCTACATTTGTAGAATATGATAAAAAGGTAGAAAAATGCTATGTGGATAAGGAGGCAATCGGTCAGCTCACGCCATGCACGATGGAGGGATGCGTCATGAGAATCTGTGATATTATCGCATATCTCGGAAAGGACAGGCAGGACGCGGAGCGTCTGGGACTTTTGCCGAAGAAATCGTTTTCGGGCGGAGCTATCGGCACTTCTAATAGCGAAATTATCAACAATCTGATTGTCAATTTGATAGAGAACAGCTATGGAAAGCCGTATCTGCGGATGGATGCGGAGTATTTTGAGGCGTTAAGGCAGGCAAAACGCGAGAATTATGAGATGATTTACCGCAATAGCGAGTTGAATGAGCTGTATGAGAATAAAATCCGTCCAATGTTTGGCGAGATGTACAGGGAACTTTTGAGACAGGCAAAGAGCGGGGACAGAAATACTATCATATACCGCCACCATATCAATTATGTGGAGAAAAATAACCGTTATGCAAAAGAGCGGATAAAAGACAGGGAGAGCTATGTGCCGTATGAGGAGCAGGAGCCGAACCAGCTGGTGGTGGATTATCTGGCGAGCATGACGGATGATTATTTCCTTGATTTATACCGCGAGCTGTTCCCGAAGGGAAAACACGAGGTAAAGTTTGTCGGATATTTTGACTAGACTGTCGGTTCATGCTAAAATGGGATTTGAAATTGCGAAAGGAGAATATGGTTTTGGAAAAAGAATTGGTTATAGTATTGGATTTCGGTGGGCAGTATAATCAGCTGATTGCGAGGAGAGTCAGAGAGTGCAATGTGTACTGTGAGGTGCATCCGAATACTCTTGGCATTGACAAAATAAAGGAAATGAATCCGAAGGGGATTATTTTTACCGGAGGGCCAAATAGCGCTTACCTGCCGGAGTCGCCAACGATTTCCAAAGAAATATTTGAACTGGGTGTGCCGATTCTCGGTATATGCTATGGCTCCCAGCTGATGGCGCACCTGTTAGGCGGGGAAGTAAGTACCGCGCCAACGAGCGAGTACGGTAAAACGGAGGTTACAGTCAACAATGATTCGGTATTGTTTGGCGACGTCAGCCCTAAGACGATTTGCTGGATGAGCCATACGGATTATATTGCGAGTGCGCCGGAGGGCTTTTCTGTCTGCGCAACAACACCGGTGTGTCCGGTGGCGGCGATGGAAAATCCGTCCCGGAAGCTGTATGCTACCCAGTTTCATCCAGAGGTAATGCACACAGCCGAGGGTATGAAAATGCTTTCTAATTTTGTATATAAAGTCTGTGAATGTAAGGGTGACTGGCAGATGTCTTCCTTTGTCGATGATACAATTCAATCCATGCGTGAGAAAGTCGGAACAGGAAAGGTGCTTTGTGCTTTATCCGGCGGCGTGGATTCTTCGGTGGCGGCAGTCCTGCTGTCGAAAGCCATTGGCAAACAGCTGACCTGTGTATTTGTAGACCATGGACTTCTCCGCAAGGATGAGGGGGATGAGGTTGAGGCGGTGTTTGGACCAGAGGGACCTTATGATTTGAATTTTATCCGTGTGAACGCGGGGCAGCGTTTTTATGATAAGCTGGCCGGAGTTACGGAGCCGGAGAAAAAGAGGAAGATTATCGGCGAGGAGTTTATCCGCGTTTTTGAGGAGGAGGCAAAGAAGATTGGCGCTGTGGACTACCTTGTGCAGGGAACGATTTACCCGGATGTGATTGAATCCGGTCTTGGCAAGTCCGCGGTCATTAAGAGCCACCACAATGTCGGGGGGCTTCCGGACTGCGTTGATTTTAAGGAAATTATTGAGCCGCTCCGTCTTTTATTTAAGGACGAGGTGAGAAAGGCGGGCAGGGAGCTTGGTATTCCGGAGTATCTTGTCAGCCGCCAGCCGTTCCCGGGGCCGGGGCTTGGCATCCGTATTATCGGGGAGGTTACGGCGGAGAAGGTTCGCATCGTGCAGGAGGCAGACGCCATCTACCGTGAGGAGATTGCAAAGGCGGGCGTGGATAAAGGACTCGGTCAGTATTTTGCCGCACTGACGAATATGCGATCGGTGGGTGTTATGGGAGATGAGAGGACGTATGATTATGCGGTTGCCCTGCGGGCAGTCTGCACTTCGGATTTTATGACTGCTGAGGCAGCGCAGATTCCGTGGGAGGTGCTGGGAACGGTGACCAGCCGGATTGTGAATGAGGTGAAGGGGGTAAACCGGGTGCTGTATGACTGCACGGGTAAGCCGCCGGCGACGATAGAGTTCGAATAACGGACATTTGGACTGGAAAGTGCGTAAAATCAGCACTTTTCGGTCTTTCTTTTTTCTTCGTGAGATTGTTTTGAGATTGATATTTGAATGCTTTCCACATATTCCACGAAAAGAGAATCTGATTGAAATTCCTGTCGAACTGTGGTAGTATTCCCATATGGAACCCATGACAGGGGTGGTAGCCTCCCGAGCCAATGACCGGCTAGCCGGAATACATAGGAAGGGAGGTGGCGCCAATGACTGCTGCGGATATCATTTTGATATTTATAGGGATAATCGGCTTGCTGATTGCCTTTGGTAGCTTTGTTATAGCGTTGCTTGCCTTTCTCGA